>NZ_JBHSQO010000019.1:0-141589 GCF_042658445.1 Saccharothrix lopnurensis
CCGCCGCGCTCGTCGCCTCGCCGGCCGCGCCGACCGCGAGCACCGCCGTCGGCGCGGGGACCTACGCGGTGAAGAACGCGGGCAGCGGGCTGTGCCTGGACTCGCCCGGGACGAGCGCGGACGCGCAGCTCCGGCAGGCGGCGTGCGACGGCGCCGCCGCCCGGCGGTGGACGCTGACCGCGGTCGGCGGCGGCTACCGGATCACCTCCGTCGCCACCGGCCTGTGCGTCGGGGTCCAGGGCGCGTCGACCAGCGCGGGCAAGGCGATCCAGCAGCAGGCGTGCACGGGCGCGGCGAACCAGGTCTGGACCGTCACCGCGAGCGGCGGCAACTACCGGCTGATCAACACCAACGGCGGCAAGTGCGCGAACACCAAGGACAACTCCCAGGCCGCCGGCGCGCTCGTGCAGACCAACTCCTGCGACAACGCGGTCACCAAGCACTGGGCGTTCACCCCCGTCGACGGCGGACCGACCTCGACGACGACCACCACGACCACGACGACGACCACCACGACCACCACCACCACGACGACGACGACCAGCCAACCGCCGGGCTCCGCGCTCTACGTGGCGCCCAACGGCGGCGACAGCGCGTCCGGCACGCAGGCCGACCCGACGACGCTCACCTCCGCCATCGCCCGCGTCGCCCCGGGCGGGACGATCTACCTGCGCGGCGGCACCTACCGCTTCGCGCAGACCGTGACCGTCCCGCAGGGCAACAACGGCACCTCGGCCGACCGCACGGAGCTGTTCGCCCACCCGGGTGAGACCCCGGTGCTGAACTTCTCGGCCCAGGCGGAGGACCCGGCCAACCGCGGCCTGGCCGTGAACGGCAACCACTGGCACGTGCGCGGCCTCGTCGTCGAGCGCGCCGGCGACAACGGCATCTTCGTCGGCGGCAGCGGCAACATCTTCGAGCGCACCGTGACCCGCTTCAACCGGGACACCGGCCTCCAGCTGTCGCGGATGCTGTCCACCACGCCCAAGGACCAGTGGCCGGCCAACAACCTGATCCTCAGCGCCGAGTCCCACGACAACGCCGACTCCGACGGGGAGGACGCCGACGGCTTCGCCGCCAAGCTCACCTCCGGCCCCGGCAACGTCTTCCGCTACGCCGTCGCCCACAACAACATCGACGACGGGTGGGACCTGTTCACCAAGACCGACACCGGTCCCATCGGCGTGGTGACCATCGAGGACTCCCTGGCCTACGAGAACGGCACCCTCAGCGACGGCGGCCAGGCCGGCAACGGCGACCGCAACGGCTACAAGCTCGGCGGCGAGGACATCGGCGTCAACCACGTCATCCGCCGCAACATCGCCTACGACAACGGCAAGCACGGGTTCACCTACAACCGCAACCTCGGCACCATGGCCGTGTCGGACAACCTGAGCATCGACAACACCGAGCGCAACTACAACTTCGACGGCGGCAGCTCGGTGTTCCGCGGCAACACCTCCTGCCGCGGCGGCAGCGGCACCAACGACCGCACCCTGGGCGACGTCGACACCTCCAACCAGTTCTGGGCCGGGACCAACGGCTCCCGCTGCGCCGCCCACACCGGGGCGCTGGGCTGGTCCTACGCCACCGACGGCCGCCTGGTGGTCACCTTCGGCGGCAGGCCCGTGACCCGCTAGCCGACGCCGGTCCCGCCGGGCGCGCCCGGCGGGACCGGGTCAGTCGAGGACCGCGACGGCCTCGACCTCCACCAGGTGCTCGGGCACGTCCAGCGCGGCCACGCCCAGCAGCGTGCCCGGCGGGACCGGGGTGGCGCCCAGCGCCGCCGCCGCCCGGTCGATCCCCGCCAGCACCAGCGGCATCTTGTCGGGCGTCCAGTCCACGACGTGGATGGTCAGCTTCGCCACGTCGGCGAAGGAGGCCCCGACGCCGGCCAGGGCGGTGCCGACGTTGAGGTAGCACCGCTCGACCTGCGCGGCCAGGTCGCCCGCGCCGACCACGGCCCCGTCGGCGTCCCAGGCGACCTGGCCGGCGACGTGCACCAGCCTCGACCCGGTCGCGACCGACACCTGCCGGTAGGCGTCGACCACCGGCAGGCCGTCCGGGTTCACCAGGGTGATGCTCATGGGGTTCCTCCTCGCACGTGCTCTCTTGTGGTTACCGGGGAACCATAGGAGAGTGACCGCTGACGTGGAAGAACGCACTTTTTCGGAACTGGGGAACCTGATGGTGACCAAGGAGTACGCCGGCTCGCCCGACGAGGCGGACCTGAGGCGCGCGGACTCGCTCGCGCGGGAGATCTTCTCGGACGTGGCCAACAAGTGGGCGCTGCTGATCATCGAGGCCCTGGGCGACCGCACCGTGCGCTTCAGCGCGCTGCGCGACGAGGTGGAGGGCATCAGCCACAAGATGCTCACCCAGAACCTGCGGATGCTGGAGCGCAACGGCCTGGTCGAGCGCACCGTGCACGCCACCGTGCCGCCGCGGGTCGAGTACACCCTCACCGGACCCGGCCGGGGCCTGCGGGAGACGGTCGACCTGATGTGCGACTGGACCCACCGGCACATCGCCCACATCGAGGCCGCCCGCCGGGGCTTCGGCGGCTGAAGGGGCCGATGGCGCGATCCGTGGGGTGCGCGTCGTTGACGCCGTCGCCCGCGGACGACGAGCCTGGTCCCCGTGAGCCGCGTCGTCTTCGTCGTCTACGACGGCATCCAGCCGCTCGACCTGGTGGGTCCGCACGAGGTGTTCGGCCACGCCGACGTCCTCACCGGGGGCGGCCACCGCCGCGAGGTCGTGGCGCCCGCGGCCGGTCCCGTGCGGCCGGCGGGCGGGCTGTGCCTGCACGCCGGGCACTCGGTGGCCGACCTGCCGCCCGACGGCGTCGACACGCTGGTCGTCGCGGGCGGGCAGGGCGTCGACCGGGCCCGCCACGACCGCGCCCTGATCGACTGGATCGCCGCCGCGGCCGCCGGGGCGCGCCGGGTCACCTCGGTGTGCAGCGGGGTGTTCCTGCTGGCCGCCGCGGGCCTGCTGGAGGGGCGGCGGGTCACGACGCACTGGGCGCGCGAGGAGCAGCTGCGCCGCGAGCACCCCGGGGTGACCGTGGACTGCGACCCGATCTTCATCCGGGACGGCCCGGTCTGGACCTCCGCCGGCGTCACCGCGGGCATGGCCCTGGCCCTGGCCCTGGTGGAGGACGACCACGGGCGCGAGGTCGCGCACTCGGTCGCCCGGGAGCTGGTGCTGTTCCTGCGCCGGCCGGGCAGCCAGTCGCAGTTCAGCGTGCCGCTGTGGCAGGCGCGGCCCGCCACCGACCCGATACGGGAGGCGGTGGCCGCGGTCAACGCCGCCCCCGGCGCCCGGCACGGCATCCCCGACCTGGCCGCCCGCGCCGGCCTCAGCACCCGGCACCTCCAGCGCCGGTTCACCGCCGAGCTGGGCCTGCCGCCCGCCGCCTACGTGGAGCGCGTGCGCGTCGAGGCCGCCCGCCGCGCGCTCGCGGAGGCCGACGACCCGGTCGAGGCGATCGCCCGGCGCCTGGGGTTCGGCTCCGCCGAGACGCTGCGCCGCGCGTTCCACCGGCACGTCGGCGTCGCCCCGTCCGACTACCGCGAACGGTTCCGAGCACTGGGGGAGCACACGTGACCACCTACGGACTGCTGATCTTCGACCGGGTGGAGGAGCTCGACTTCGTCGGCCCCCGGGAGATCTTCACCGCGTCCTCGATGCCGCGCGGCGGCGCCGACACCGCCGTGCTGATCGCCGAGAGCACCGATCCCGTGCGCTGCGACAAGGGGATGCGCGTCCTGCCGGACCACACCCTCGACGACCACCCGCCGCTGGACGTCCTGCTCGTCCCCGGCGGCACCGGCGCCCGCGAGACCCAGGTCCACAACCCGGTCGTGACCGGCTGGATCGCGGGGGTGGCCGCGCGGGCGTCCTGGGTGACCGGCGTCTGCACCGGCGCCGCCCTGCTCCACGCGGCGGGCGTCGCCCGGGGCCGCCGCGTCGCCACGCACTTCTCCTACGAGGACCGGCTCGAAGCCCTGGGCGGGGTCACGGTGGTGCGCGACGCCCGCTACGTGGTGGACGGGGACCTGGTCACCAGCCAGGGCGTGTCGGCGGGCATCGACATGGCCCTGTGGCTGGTGGGGCGCCTGCACGGGCGCGACCACGCCCGGCAGGTCCGCCGCTACGCGCAGTACGAGCCCGCACCGCCCTACCTCGCCGACGAGCCGCCCGCCTGAACCGGGACGTCCCGCGCCGGAACGCCGGTTGTTAGGCTGACCACATGATCTTCTACACGGAGGCGGAGAGCCGGACGCTGCGCACGGCCGTCTTCGGCGTGATGGTGCTGGTGTCCCACGCCGACCCCGGTCCCGTGATCGAGGAGCGCTACGCGGGCCTCCGGGCCCTGAGCAACCTCTCGCCCGAGCTGCGCGGTGTCCTCCACGCGTCCCGGGTGCAGCTCCCGGCGGTGCCGGAGGAGGAGCTGGAGGGCCGGGTCCTGGACGCGCTGCGGCTGTCCGTGAAGATCCTCGCCGCGAAGGCGCCCGCCGAGGCCGCCTCCTTCCCGGGCGCCGTGGAGGCGATCTGCCACGAGGTGGCCGCCGCCGACGGCGTGGTGGCCGAGGTGGAGACCGCGGTGATCGGGAAGGTGCGCGCCGCGCTCGCCGGCTGAGGCGGCCGTCCCCTCACCCGGGGCGGGGCGCGCCGGCCGGCCGGGTCAGGAGGGTCAGCGCCGCGCCCAGCACCACCGCGCCGCCGCCGACGAGCAGCGCGACCGTCGGCAGCGCGGTCGGTATCCCCAGGTGCACGGTGATGCCGAGGATTCGCGACAGGCCCCACGGCAGCAGGACCAGCTGGTCGTTCCACGTCGTCAGGGCGCGCTCCAGGCCCACCACCGCCACCAGCCCGCTCACCGCCGCCAGCGGTGTCCCGGCGGCGAGGAGCACCCGCCCCAGCGCGCCCCGGCGGCCCACGCCCTCGCGCAGCACCGCGTACGCCACCGCGAGCACCCCCAGGAACGCCGCGGACGCCGCGGTCACGTACACCGCCCGCGCGACCGGCTCGGTCCAGAACGCGAACCAGTAGTACCCCGGCCCGCGCACCGCCAGCACACCCAGCAGCAGCACCGAGCGCAGCAGCGCCACCGCGCCCACCGCCGCGGCGAGCCGCGCCCGCCGCTCCCGACCGGTGGTCAGCCGCAGCACCAGCGCGAACAGCAGCCACGCGCCCAGCGCCGGCGCCAGGTGCGCCGGCGCGGCGAACCACGTCAGCACCGCGCGGCCGAGCACGACCGCGACCGCGGGCACCACCCACACCAGCACCCGGTCCGCCCCGGTCGGCTCGACCCGCCGCCACGGCCGGGTCAGCGCCCGCGCCCACGGCCTGCGCCGGCCCAGGGCGAACGCGAGGAGCAGCCCCAGCAGCACGCCGCGCGCCGCCCACGCCATCGGCTCGTCCCGGGCGGCCCTGGCCAGCCCGAGGTCGGCCGCGGCGAGGTTGTAGGCCGGCAGCGCCAGGTCGCCGCCGTACGCGCGCAGGTGCTCCGCGCGCCGCACCGCGTACTCCGCCGCCGCGGCCCGCGCCGCGTCCCGCGCGCCCGGATCGCCGGTGTCGAGCCACTGGACGTGGCGCAGCGCCGCGGCCCGGTAGGCGGCCAGCACCCCGAACAGGTCGACCTGGTGGTCCAGGGCGGCGACGAACCACCCCCGCAGCACCGGGTCGCGCCAGCCGGCCGGGTCGGTCGCGCCGACCAGGTCGCGCATCCGGCGGGCCGTGCCGATCGCCGCCGCGCCCTCGGCCACCGCCTCGTCCACCCGGTCGCGGCCGACCGCGTAGACCGTGCCGAGCGTGGCGCTGTCGCCGGTCGGGATGTCCCACTCGAAGATCCACATCATGGGCGGGGGATCGAGCCCCAGCGCCCGCACCCGGTGCCGCGCGTACGGGCCGACGTACAGGCCCGTGGTGATCGCCTCGCGCGACAGCGCCAGGGCCCGGCAGACGGCGTGCACCACGTCCGGGTCTGAGGAGAACGTGCGGCGCACCCAGTCGGCGGTGAGCCGGGCGGGGTCCAGGTCGGGGTCGCGCGCCAGTCTCCCGGTGACGTAGGAGTTGAGGTCGTAGAGCTGCCAGAACCCGGTCCTGAGGTCCAGCGTCCGGGGCCCGGCGGTCAGCGGTCCGCCGCCCTGCCGCCACGTCCACACCCCCTCCACGCGGGGGTTGGCCAGGAAGGCGCGCAGCGCGTGCCGGTGCAGCCCGCCCAGGTCGTTGGGCAGCGCGCCGAAGCCCTCGAACTCCCGGCGGGACTGGAACTCCACGATCCGCCGGTGCCGCCCCACCAGCAGCGTGTCGTTGAGCGGGAGGTGGCTGTAGAAGTCGCCGAGGGCGTACTTGGTGGACACGACCAGCCGGTCGTCGTCCACCCCGCCCAGCACCTGCTCGTAGGCGTCCCGGCTGGTGTGCAGGTCCCCGACCGCGCCGATGCCGACGCTCCACGTGCGGAAGACGATCTCCCGGTCGTGCTCGGCCGCCGTGGCGAGGAAGGCCCGCAGCATCGCCCGCACCGCCCCGGGCGTGGTCACCGCGATCTCGGAGGAGTAGTCCCAGCCGGGGAACCGGTAGGCCGCGCCGCCCTCGCCGATCCGGATCATCATCCCATCCACGTGGGGCAGCCGCCCGAACAGCTCCGACAACCCCGCCCGGTAGACCCGCCACAGCCGGTCGTCCTCGGTGCGCAGCCCGCCCGCCTCGCGCTCCAGGAACGCCCGCAGCGGCGGGGAGAGGGCGAGCATGTCGGTGGACAGGTAGACCTTCATGCCCATCTCGTGGGCGTAGCGCCAGACGGGGCCGAACGCGTCCACCATGGCCCGCGCCCGCGCCGGGTGCGGGTCGCCCGCCGGGTGGACACCGAGCCCGTCGAACGTGACGTACTCCAGGAAACCGGGCACGACCACCGCGTTGTAGCCGTCGGCCAGCGCGTGGTGCACCAGCGCGCGGAACTGCCGGGCGATCCCGTCCACCGCCGCGAGGTCGACGTAGGGCGCTCCCGGCAGCACCGCCGACCCCACCACGTCGGAGTTCAGCGAGTAGTCGTCGCCCCGGGCGAACGCCCCCGGGTCGTCGGGCAGCCCGACCGCGCCCAGGTCGGTCAGCCGCAACCCGAGCCGGGGCGCCACCACCCTCCCGTCGGCGACCACCTCGGTCCCGGTGCGGACGCGGTCGGCGATGTCGTACAGCCCGGCCGCGATCCCGCCGGGGGTGCTGCCGACCACGACGGGCCCGGGATCGACCCGGTACCCCTCGTCGGGCAGACCGGGCTCGGTCCGCACCCCGAGTCCGCCGGTGTCGCCGACGACCGGCCGGGGGCGACCACGCGCCACCAGGGCGTCGGCGACGGCGGTCGCGGCGAGCCGCAGCCGGGGCTCGTCGGGCACGCCGATCGAGGTGAACTCCGGTGGCGGGGCGAGCGGGCGCGGGGGAGCGGCGACCGGGCGCTCCACCGGCACGTCGGCCGGCCGCACTTCCAGCCCCAGCGCGTCACCCACCTGCCAGGCGACGGCCGCGCCGAGCCCGAGCAGCACCAGCACCGCGACCACCACGCGCACCGAGCCATCCTCACACGGGTTTCCCGGTTCCGGGCCACGCCGGTTCGGGCCGGCGGGTGCTGCCGGAGCGCGCTCGCCGGACCTGCTCTCCCGTGCCTGCTCGCCCGCCGGCTCGCGCCTACCAGTCCGTCGGCCTTGCCGGCCCGCGCCCGCCGGCGCTCCAGCCCGCGCCCGCCGGCGCTCCAGCCCGCGCCCGCCGGACCGCGCCCGCCGAACTGATCCTGCCGAACCGGCCGGGACGACTAGGATCGCCGGCGTGCCAGGACCGACCGCGGCGAGCGCCGCGCCCGCGGGTGGCGCCCGCACGCTCGCCCGGTCGTACCGGCGCTTCGGCGAGGTCGAGGCTGCCGGGATCTCACCGCTCCACGAGCGGGTCGCCATCGCCCTGAGCGAGTCCGACGAGGCACTGCGCGCCGTCGAAGCGGCGCCCGCGCGCAAGCGGGGCCCCGCGCTGGTCCTCGCCGCGCTGCACGACCTCGCCGTCGCCGGCCGCGCCCCGGCGCTCGCCGCGGCCTACGCCGCCGCCGACGGCGAGGCGGCCGCCCGCGCGGCGGTGGACGTCCTGCTGCGCCAGACCGACCGGGTGGTGGCCCTCGTCGCGCGCCGGCGGGTGCGGACCGGCGAGACCGGGCGCTGCGCCGTGCTGTACCCGGCCATCGCGGAGGCGGCGCGCCGGGTGGGCGCGGACGCGGTCGGCCTGATCGACGTGGGCTGCTCGGCCGGGCTCAACCTCGTCGTCGACCGCGTCGGCATCTCCTACGACAACGGGCAGTCGCTGGGCGACCCGTCGTCATCGGTGCGGCTGTCCTGCTCGGTCGTGGGGAACCGGCCCGTCCCGACCCGGGCGCTGCCCGAGGTGGTCGCCCGGATCGGCGTCGACCTCGACCCGGTCGACGTGACCGACGCGGACGAGGTCCGGTGGCTGCGCGCCTGCGCGTGGCCGGACCGGCCGGAGCGGATGGCGGGCCTCGAAGCGGAACTGGCGCTGGCGGCGGCGAACCCCCCGCTGCTGCTGACGGGCGACGCCGTCGACCTGCTGCCCGACGCCTTCGCCCTGGTGCCCGCGGACGCCCTGCCGGTCGTCACCACGACCTGGGCGCTGTCGGGCTTCCCGCTGGAGGCCCGCCTCCGCTTCCTGCACCGCCTGGACGAGGCGGCGGCCGGTCGGCCGGTGGCGTGGGTGTCGGCAGAGGGGGTCGGGGTCGCGCCGGCGGTGCCGACCCTGGGCGATCGCCGCGCCTCCGGCCACAGCACCCTGGGCCTGTCGGTGCTCGACGGGTCGACCCTGCGCGCCGAAGCCGTGGGCCGCTGCTGGTCGCGGGGCCGCCTGCTGGCCTGGTTGGCGGGCTCCTGACCCGGCGGTCGCCCGATCGTGTCAGGGACCCGGTGACCACCCGCCCTGCTGACCCGCGAAGGGCCCCACCGACCGACCACCCCGACCGACCACCCCGACCGACCACCCCGACCGACCACCCCGACCGACCACCCCGACCGGCCGACCCGCGACCCCGGATCAGCCCACGACCCGGATCAGCGTCACCCCGTCCCGCAGCGGCAGCAGCACCTGCTCGAACGCCGGGTGCGCGGCCACCCGCGCGTTGAACCCCGCGACGGCCGCGCCCCGCGTCGACCGGTGCGCCCCGTCGAGGTAGACCTCCCCCTGGTACAGGGTGTTGTCGACCACCACCACGGCCCCGGGCGCGAGCAGCCCGCGCCGGTGGGCCAGGTCGAGGTAGTCCCAGTACTGGGTCTTGTCCGCGTCGACGAAGGCGAAGTCGAACACCTCGCCCGCGTCGGCCAGCCGCTCCAGCGTGGCCAGCGCGGGCCCCTCCACCAGGGTGATCCGGTCGCACCCCGCGAACGCCTCGCGGGCGACCCCCGCCGCGCGCGGGTCGGACTCGCAGGTGACCACGCGGCCGTCGGCGGGCAGCGCCTCGGCCATGGCCAGCGCCGAGTAGCCGGTGAACGTGCCGATCTCCAGCACCCGGCGGGCCCCGGTCACGGCGACCAGGAACCTCAGCAGCTGCCCCTCCACGTGGCCGGACAGCATCTCCGGCTCCAGTGTCGCCACGGCGTCCCCGGGGCCTCCCCACACGTGCCCGGTGGTCCGCCGGTTCAGCGCCGCGAGCCGGTCGGACTCGGGCGTGGTCGTGGCCGACAGGTAGTCGTCCAGCCCCGAGGCCAGCGCGCGGGCCCGGTCCAGGCGCGCGCAGGGCCGGTCCCGGGCCAGCAGTTCCAGCTCGTGCGCGAGGATCGACAGCGGCGTCACCGGCCGCATCACGTCCACCTCGCGTCGCGCAGGTACATGCCCACGCCGCGCCCACCGCCGGGGAACCCGCCGCACAGCGCCCGGTGCCGGCCCACGGCCTCGGCCAGCAGCCGGTGCTCGACCTCCGCCAGGTAGTCGCACCGGCCCAGGCCGCCGCGCGGGGCCACCGCCCACAGCGCGGAGCCGCCGCGCTTGCGCCGCACCGTCTCCTGCGCTGCCCTCATCAGCTCCAGGTCCTCGATCACCGGGTGGTGCACGGCCAGGCCCAGGTCTCGGCACACCGCCAGCAGCGCGTCGCGGCCGTCGACGTCCAACCAGCCCACCAGGGTGGCCAGCGTGGCGGTGAACGCCATCTCCACCGCCACCGCGTGCCCGTGCAGCAGGCCCGCGACCGGCTCGAACTTCGGGCTCCAGGTGTGGCCGTAGGCGTGCGGGCGGTCCTGCCGCGTCTCGAACATGTTGGCGCCCTCGTGCCGCAGGTACGCGTGCAGGGAGCGGAACAGCACCTCGTCGGCGATCCCGGCCAGCTCCGGGTCGTCGCCGGTGGTGGCGAACCGGGTGTCCAGCAGCGCCCGGCCGTGCCGCTGGAGCAGGGTGAACAGCGCCTCGTCGTCGACGGCGGCCATCTTCACGATCTCCGCCACGCCGTGGCGCAGGTGCTCGGGCGCCAGGGTGCGGAACAGCGCCCGGTCCACCAGGGTCAGCACCGGCGGGTGGTAGGCGCCCAGGGCGTTCTTCATCAGGGTGCCGTTGACGCACGTGCGCGGCGACGGTCCCGCGTCGACCGCCGAGACGACGCTCGTGCCGATCATGACGTACGGGGTGCGGCGGTTGAGCAGGGAGCACGCCAGGCCGGCGGTGTCGGTCAGCACGCCGCCGCCGACCACCAGCACGGGTTCGCCGCGCGCGAGGTCGCACCCGTCGCCGCCCAGGAACGCCGCCATCCGGCACACCGTGCCGAGGACCTTGTCCTCCTCCAGCGCCCGGCACACCATCGTCGTCAGCGGGATGCCGTGCGCGGCGAAGTACGCCCGCAGCGCGCGGCCGTGCAGGCGGTCGACGGTGGCGTCCACGATGGCCACGCACCGCCCCGCCGGCAGGTAGACCCCGGCCAGGTCGGGTGTCGCGGGGTCGAACACGTCGTCCACCAGCCGCACCTCGCTGCGCAGGCTGAAGGTCGCGTCCACGGTCACCGACCGCCGCTCGGCGTCGCGCCGGACGTGCCCGGACCCGCTGTAGTGGGCGGAGGTGGCGTACTCGTCGAGGTGCCGCAAGGCCGTCATCGGATGCCCTTTCGGTGTCACACGAGCTTCCCGGTGGCCCAGTTGACGCGCTCCCACCGCTTGCGCGCCGCCAGGGCGCGGAGCAGGAGCACGGGCAACTGCACGTGGTGCATCACCAGGAAGGGCAGGGGGTCCCGCCGGTCGAACACGGCGTCCTTGCCGTGCCGGAGGTCCAGCAGCCACGTCCGCGACCGCCGTCGCCGCAGCGCCCGCCGCAGCCGGCCCAGTTCCGCGCCCAGCCAGTGCACCGGCGGCGAGCCGGGCAGCGGGCGGGCCACGCCCTCCGCCCCGGGGTCCAGGTACGCGGCGGCGAGGTCCGGGCTGTCGTGGAAGGCGACCAGCGCCGAGTGGGGCCGGGGGTTGCACTCGATGGCGTAGGGCACGCCGTCCCGGTCCACGATGAAGTCGAACGACACCTGGCCGTGGAGCCGGTGCGCGGCCGCGAAGTCGCGCACCCAGTGCCAGATCTCGGGCACCTCGACGTGGTGGTAGTTCAGCTGGAGCGCCGAGGACTCCGAGCACGTGTAGGCGGTGATCCGACCCGCGCGGCACGTCGTGTGCGCGCAGAACTCGCGGCCGGCGGCGCGCCGTTGCAGCACCCAGGGCCGGTCCGGTCCGATGGGCAGGTCGGCCGGCGCCGCGGCCGGGTCGGACACCACGAGCACCCGGTGGTCGGCCGCCATCGACGTCCACTCGGGCGGCTTGAGCACGTACTCGTGGCCGGCGAGGTCGGCGTCGCGCACCTGCCGCACGTCGGTGATCCGCCGCGTCTCCAGGTGGGGCAGCCCCGCGGCCCGCACCAGTTCCGCGAACTCCGCCTTGTCGTTGAGCAGGCGGTGCGTCGCCGGGTCGTTGGCCAGCACCGCGCAGTGCCGGGCCAGCACGGGCACGGCGTCGGCGGTGGGCTGGGCGAGGCCCGGTTCGTCGATCACCGGCACGACCGTGTCCACGCCCTCGGCCCGGATCACCGAGACGAGGTCCCGGACGTAGCCGGCGGGGTCCGTGGCCGGGTCGGCGACCAGGTGGAACGCGCAGGCGGCCCGCGAGAAGCGCAGCGGTCCCCACCGGTGCCGGGGGTTCGACACGACGACCACGCGGTGCCCCGCCTCGTGGAACTTCCTGGCCAGCAGCAGGCTCTTGGTCATGTGGGTGGTGGTGACCAGCACCGTCGTCCGGCGCCGGCAGGGCGGGCGCGGGGTCACCAGGTGCGCCACCCCGCACACCAGCCCCGTCACCGGGGCGGTGACGACCAGCGCGGCCAACAGCGCGACACCGCGCGCACCGATCGGGAACGACGACACCGGACCACCTCCCTCCACGTCGCTCAGGGCTGCCCGACACGGTTCCCGGCAACCCGCCGTGCCGGCCGATTCACCGGGACGTGTCCTGGTGAGGGGCTTGGTGGTCACGCAGCGGCAGGGGCGCTCCGAGCCGCGCCACCACCCCCGGTTCGGCCGGGTGGACCAGGGGGCTCACCCCACTTCCGCACGAACTAGACAAAAGTCCGGTCAGGTTCAACGAAAGTTCTGGACTTGTCGGGGGTTCGCCCCTACCGTTCATCACGTTCGGTCGAGTGAACAACTACTCCTAGTGACAAGCCGTCTCCACCCGCCACCTCGTGCGGACCCTGCAACCGTGCGACGACGACGTCGGACACGCGTGGTCGTCCCTGCCCTCCCAGGAGCATGGATATGAGATGGACAACGCGACGGACGCGCCTGCCCGCCCTCGGCTTGTTGACGGCAGCCCTGCTGGTCAGCGGCTCGGGACTGCCGGCGACCGGGGCACCGCGCGAGGAAGCCCCGCCGCCCCAGGAACCCGGCGTCACGCTGCGCGTCTTCGACGTGCAGGTGGCGCTGGACCGGCTGTGCGCCCTCAAGCCGGCCCAGACGCCCAACATCGACAAGCTGATGCCCACCATCGACTGGACGACGACGGACCACTTCGGGTTCGCCGACCGCTTCGTGGCCGAGGTGACCGGCAACATCACCATCACCCAGGCGGGCGCCTACGCGTTCCGCCTGCTCAGCGACGACGGGTCGCGGCTGTCGATCGACGGTCGCGTGGTCGTCGACCACGACGGGCTGCACGGCCCCGACCCCAAGGACGGCACGGTCTCCCTGTCGACCGGCTACCACTCCCTGCGGATCGACCACTTCGAGCGCGACGGCGGGCAGCAGCTCACCCTCCAGTGGCGGCCGCCGGGCGCGACGGGCTTCTCGGTCGTGCCGAACTCGGCGCTCAGCACGGACAGCGGCGTCGTCCGGGTCACCGCGCCCGGCCGCAAGGACTGCGCCACGGGCTCCGACTCGCCCGGCGACGGCCTGCCGCTGAACTCCGTCCACCCGGACTACACCCTGACCAACCTGCGCCCCAACGGTTTCCAGCCGCGGGTCAGCGCGATGGACTGGTTGCCCGACGGCCGCCTGGTCATCGCCACCTGGGACGGCAAGAGCACCAACACCGGTGAGCTCTGGGTGCTCGGCAACGTCACCGGCGCCACCGCGCCCGACCGGGTCACCACCAAGCGGATCGCGACGAACCTGCGCGAGCCCATGGGCGTGAAGGTGCTCGACGGCAAGATCTACGTGTCGCAGAAGCACCAGCTCACCGAGCTGACCGACACCAACGGCGACGACGTGGTCGACCAGTCCCGCGCGGTGGCGACGTGGCCGTACGGCGGCAACTTCCACGAGTTCGCGTTCGGCCTGCTCCACCAGGACGGGGCGTTCTACCTCAGCCTCTCGGTGGCGATCAACGAGGGCGGCGCGACCACCAACCCGCAGCCCGCCGCCAACCGCGGCACGACGGTGAAGGTCGACCGCGCCACCGGGCAGGTCAGCTACATCGCCGGCGGCCTGCGCACGCCCAACGGCATCGGCTGGGGCCCCGAGGGCGGCATGTTCGTCAACGACAACCAGGGCGGCTACCTGCCCGCGTCGAAGATGGTGCACATCAAGCAGGGCCGGTTCTTCAACCACTACACCAACCCGGCCGGCCCGTTCGACTCGAACCCGGTCGCCGCGCCCGTGCTGTGGCTGCCGCAGAACGAGATCGCGAACTCCCCGAGCACCCCGGTCCAGCTCACCCAGGGCACCTACGCCGGGCAGATGGTCTTCGGCGACGTCACCTACGGCGGCCTCCAGCGCGCGTTCCTGGAGAAGGTCAACGGCGAGTACCAGGGCGCGGTGTTCCGGATGACCCAGGGCCTCGAAGCGGGCGTCAACCGGACCACCCTCGGCCCGGACGGCGCGCTCTACATCGGCGGCATCGGGGACGGCGGCAACTGGGGCCAGGACGGCAAGCTGCTCCACGGCCTCCAGAAGCTCGCCCCCAACGGCGGTCGGACGTTCGACGTCCTCGCGATGCGCGCCATCGCGGGCGGGTTCGAGGTCGAGTACACCCAGCCGCTGTCGGCCGACACCGCGGCGAACCTGGCGAGCCGCTACCGGGCCCAGCAGTGGCGGTACGCGCCGGCGCCCTCGTACGGCGGCCCCAAGGTCGACCAGGAGAACCTCTCTGTCGCCTCGGCCACGCTGTCCGCGGACGGCCGCAAGGTCACGCTGAAGCTCAACGGCCTCAAGCCCGGCCGGGTGGTGCACCTGCGCTCGCCGCGCCCGTTCGCCTCGAACACCGGCGTGCCGCTGTGGAACACCGAGGCGTGGTACACGCTCAACAACCTCGTCGGCACCGCCCCGCCGGCCACCCAGCTGCTGGAGGCCGAGAGCGCGGCCCTGTCCGGCGGCGCTGGGGTCAACACCGACCACACCGGCTACTCCGGCGCGGGCTTCGTCGACGGCTACGGCACCCAGGGCGCGAGCACCCGGTTCGCGGTGAACGCCACCGCCGCGGGCGCGCACAACGTGGGCCTGCGCTACAGCAACGGCCCCAACCCGTCCGCCGGGACCAAGACGATCAGCGTCTACGTCAACGGCGCGAAGGTCCGGCAGGTCGCCCTGGCCGACACCGGCAACTGGGACACCTGGGCCACGCACACCGAGTCGCTGACGCTCCGGGCGGGCGCGAACACCATCGCCTACCGGTTCGACAGCGGCGACGTCGGGCACGTCAACCTCGACTACCTGACCGTCACCTCCGCCCAGCGCGTGTACCTCTACAACGGGGGAGGCACGGAGAACTGGCGCAACGCCGACGGCAGCGCGCCCTCCTGGCCGGTGGCCAACGGCTCGATGGAGGCCCTCGGCGGCGACATCCGCAGCCGGCAGGCGTTCGGGGACTTCAAGCTGCACCTGGAGTTCTGGCTGCCGAACCTGCCGTCCAACGTGACCGGCCAGCAGCGCGCCAACAGCGGCGTGTACCTCCAGGACCGCTACGAGCTCCAAATCCTGGACAGCTACGGCAAGCAACCGCTGGCCGCCGACGACGCCGCGAGCATCTACCTGAAGCGGGCCGCGTCGTCCAACGCGGCCACCGCGCCGCAGACGTGGCAGACCTACGACGTCACGTTCCGGGCGGCGCGCTTCAACAGCTCCGGTGTGAAGACCGAGAACGCCCGCGTCACCGTGGTGTGGAACGGCGTCACCGTGCACCAGGACTTCGCGATCGACGGCCCGACCGGCGCCGGCGCGCCCGAGGGCCCGACCGCGGGGCCGTTCCGGCTCCAGGACCACGGGGACCCGGGTGAGAACGTCCGGTTCCGCAACATCTGGGTCGAGCCGCTGAACTAGCCCTGCCGGGCCGGGCTGGCCGGGTCGGCGCCGTTGAGCCGGCGCCGCGGACCCGCGCGGGCCCGGCCTGGTCCGCCCGCCCCGGCCGACAGCCCGGAACACGGCGAGCGGGTCCGGCGGCCCCCCGGGAGGAGCCGCCGGACCCGCGGGGGTTCAGCGCCGGCGCTGCTTGGCGGCGCGGGTGGGGTCGGCGCAGACCTCGCCCACGTCCACGGTCTCGCCCCGGTCGACGAAGACGTCCGTCAGGCCGACCACCCGACCCTGCCGGTCGGTGCAGGTCAGCGTGTACGCCTCCTCGACCCCGTAGGTCGGGGGCACCGGGGAGGCGAACTCGACCCTCCCGGCGGTCCAGTCGTCCGGGTTCGCCGGGTCGGCCTGCTCGTAGTTCACCAGGACCGCGGTGTACTCCCCGGCGGGCGGGTCGAGCAGGGTGGCCCGCTCGGAGTTGGTGCCGCCGCGCGCCGACTGCGTGACCACCTGCCCGGCGGCGTTGAGGACGTACAGGTCCCAGTCGGTGCGGGTGGACCCCCACGAGACCGACACGTCGAACCGGCCGTTGTCCGCCGCGGGCGGGGCCTGCACGGTGAACGGGATGCGCTCGGCCACCGGGTTGCCGGGGAACGAGGTGTTCTCCGCGGGCACCCCGGGCGGGTTCGCCAGCGCCACGGCGGCCTGCGGCGGCCCCTGCGGGTCGCGGCCGTACCGACCGGCCACGTACGGGCGCGTCGAGGGGTTGACCGACCAGGTGAACCGGCCGCCGGTCGACGAGTAGGTCGACTCGACGGTGTCGGTCACCTGGATCGGCGGCGTGGTGGAGCCGTCCGGCTGCCGCACCGGCGAGGTCGGCGTCCGGAAGGTCTTGTGCACCTTGAGCTGGTGGCCGGCCGGAGCGGTGCCGACCAGCGTGGAGTGCGCGGCCGGGTCGGCGGCGTTGGTCAGCATGTCCAGGAACGCGGCCCGGTTGCCGCCCCGGCCCGCGCCCGCCGCCGGGGCCGCGCCGGTGTACTCGGCGACCACGGCGTCCTCGTACGGCGGGTGGAAGCCCCCGGGGTTGATCTCGAAGGTGAACCCGAAACCGCCGGTCGCCCAGTACGACCAGTCCTCGGTGGTGCCGGTCGTGTCGTACAGGCCCCACGACGGGATGCTGTCGTAGCCGTTGCGCGAGGCCATCCGGTCGCCCAGCGCCTTGACCACCGGCTCCTCCAGCGGCGCGCGCACCGCGGCCACGCCCGGCGGGCGCAGCACCAGGTTGCCGTAGGTGTGCAGGGTGATCAGGTTGGTGACCGCGCGGGAGGAGACCAGCGCGCGGACGTTGCGGGTCTCCGGCTCGGAGAACGGCGCCGAGCCCCGGAACGTCTCGCTGTTCCACGTCACGCCCGCGCCCGCGCCGCCCCAGAACCCGGCGTAGTTGCGGTTCGGGTCGGTGCCGCGCGCGGTGCCGCCCGGGTTGGCCCGGCAGACCCCGGTGCGCAGCTGCGGCGGCGAGTCGTCCGCGCGGCAGTTCTTGCGCTTCATCTCGTAGTCGAACCGGGTGAAGTCGCCCTTCGGCTCGGCCTCGCGGGAGACCGAGAAGCCGTCCGGGTTCACGATCGGCACGACGACGTTGCGGGTCTTCGCCACCAGCGACCGGATCGAGTTGTCCCGGTGGTGGCCGTTGACCAGCTCGTGGGCCCACTCGATCGCGTGCTCGCCGGCCGGCCACTCGCGGGCGTGGTGCACGCCCATCAGCAGGTTGACCGGCTTGCCGTCGGCGGCGGTGTCGACGTCCCTGGCGATCTCGACCGCCACCACGTCGCGGCCCTCGGGCGTCGGCTCGGCCAGCGTGAACGCCCTGACCAGCCGGGGGTTGCCGCGGGCCAGCTCCTTCAGCTCGTGCTCGTACTCGTAGAGGTGGCGGTAGGAGGTGCGGCGGGACGGCAGCCCCGACGCCCGGCCCCGGGCGGCGTAGGCCCGGTCCCGCGCGGCGGCCTCGCGGGAGGTCCGGGACAGGTCGGCGTCCACCGTCGTGTACCCCAGGCCGCTCGCGCGCAGCGTCTCGCGGTCCGCGTCGCCCGCCAGCACGACCTCGACGCCGGTGGCGTCGCCCTTCTCGGTGAGGTCCAGGTCGAGGCCCAGCAGGGTGTCCTTGTCCTCCCGCCGCGGCGTCTCCACGCGCACGACCTCGGCGCGCTCCGCCGCCGTCGGCGTGCCCTGCGGGGTCAGCGCGAGGAAGTCCACGCCCAGCGTCGCGGTCCCGGCCGGGCCGGCGTAGCGGCACGCCTGCACGACGAGCCGCTGGCCCTTGGTCACGAAGCTCTCCGCCAGCTCGCGGCTGCGCAGCGCGGAGGAGGCGGCCACGATCCCGCCGGCCTCGTCGAACACGGCGACGTCCCAATCGCCCTCGCGACCGCCGCCGCCCGGCGCCAACCGCGCCTGGACCAGGCCGTCCACGGTCGAGGTCACCTCGCGCCGGTCCACCCCGGCCGTGCCGGCCGGCAGCAGGGCGTTGTAGCACGCCCTGGCCTCGGCCCGGTCGGCCCGCACCACCCGGTCCTGCGCGGTCGCCGCCGGGACCGAGACGCCGACCAGCGCCAGCCCCGCCACGCCGACCGCGACACCCGCCCGCACCGCCACCGAGGTGGATCTGCGCCTGGATCTCATCGCCGCACTCCGTTCGGTCGTCCCACCAGGCGATCGACGCTAAGGCACGGGGGAGGAGGCGACCACGGCCGGAAGTAGGCGTTGCCCGCGCACCGCGTCGCTCCGGGGACCTGCGGAACCTCGGTGATCTCCGCCCGTCGGCACGGTGGTCGGCATTCTGGGCGAAGCTCGTCACCGCCAGTAGCAAATCATCGCTGGTGAACAAACCGGAAATTCATGTTTATTCCTCTGTAGAGCTTTGGCCTGCGTAAACAGAAATTCTCCACTTTCGAGTGAACCGACCCTGATGGGGGACCGAACGCAGGGCATGAGGGGAGGTGATTGCATGAAAGAAGTTGAAGTGGCCCCCACCGCGCCGGTGCCCGTCCTGCTGCGTCGTTCCTTGTCGCTGCTGGGTTTCCTGCTCGGTTTCGGCCTGTTGACCTTCGCGGGGACCGCGCACGCCGACGAGGACGACGGTTCCCCGGGACTGCTGGGCGGCGTGCTCGGCGGCGTCGTGTCGGGTGTTTCCGACCTGACCGGACCCGTGGTGTCGGACGTGTCCGCACTCGCGGCCCCGGTGGTGGCCCCGGTGGTCGACGTGGTGGAGCCGGTGACGGCCCCGCTGCTGTCGCCGGTCACCCGGCCCCTCCAGCCGGTGCTGGAGGTGCTGGAGCCGGTGACCCGGCCGCTGCTGGCCCCCGCCGAACCGGTGGTCACGCCGGTGGTCGCCGGCATCGGCCTGGACCTGGGTTCGCTCGGTGCCGGACTCCCCGGTGCCGGACTCCCCGGTGCCGGACTTCCCGGTGCGGAACTCCCCGGTGCCGGGTTCCCCGGTGCCGACCCCGTCCGGGACGAGCCGGTGACGCGTGCTCCGGCCGCGTCCGAGCCGACTCGCGCGGAGACCTCCGCGCAGCCGTCGGTCGACGCTCGGACCGCCACCACCACCGCTCGGCGGTGGGCGGTGGCGGAACCCACGACCCCCGAGGTCGCCGCCGGTGCGACGTGGCACCGGGCGCCCGCGGGTGGCCCGAGGTCCCCGGGCGACGACCTGCCGGCCGTGGCCGGTGCGACGACCGGCACGGCGTCCTCCGGCGGTGGCGCCGGTGGCTCGCCGGGCCAGGCGGACCTGCCCGGTGTGCCGGGCGCGGAACCGGGTGACGGCGGTCTGGTCGCCCAGGCCGAGCGGTGGCGGGTGCCACCGTGGTGCTACGTGTTCGGGCGACATCACCCGAGCTGAGCTTCTTCCCTTCCAGCCGACCACTGCTCCACGAGCTTCGAGGGAAGAAGACATCGATGAACAAGTACGTCCAACGCGGTCTGCTGGCCGCGGTGATCTCCGGCGGGTTCGTCCTGCTGGGACAATCGGTCGCGAGCGCCGACACGGTCGACCGGGGCCCGCTGGGCCTGGGTGGGCTGGTCGGCTCGGTCACGGACACCGTCTCCTCGGCGGTGGCCGGCAACGGTGGCGACTCCGGCAACGGGGGTAGTGCCACCAGCGGCAACAGCGCGGTGAGCGGGAACTCCGGGAACTCGGGCAACTCGGGTTCGACCGGGGGCAACTCCGCCTACGGCCTGTGCGTCCTGGCCGAGTGCACCACGCACGTCGGCTCGGGCGACTCCGGGAACACCGGCGCGACCGGCAGCACGGGCAACGCCACCAACACCAGCCACACCACCGGGGGCAACTCAGGCCCGGCCGGTGACGGCGGGTGGGCCGGTGCCACCGGCGGAGGCCACCACGGCTCCGCGACCGCCCAGGCGGGCTCCGGTGGCGACTCCGGCAACGGCGGCGGTGCCACCAGCGGCAACAGCGCGGTGAGCGGGAACTCCGGCGACTCGGGCAACTCGGGTTCGACCGGGGGCAACTCCGCCTACGGCCTGTGCGTCCTGGCCGAGTGCACCACCACGGTGACCTCCGGCGACTCGGGCAACACCGGTTCGACCGGCGGTACCGGCGATGCCACCAACACCAGTTGGACCACCGGGGGCAACTCCGGCCCGGCGGGTGACGGCGGCGACGCGATGGCCTGGACCGGGAACAACGGCTCGTGGCACCACCGCGGCGGGAACGACACCTCCGCGGAGGCGGTCGCCGGTGATGGTGGCGACTCGGGCAACGGTGGCGATGCCACCAGCGCCAACAAGGCGGTGACCGGCGACTCGGGCGACTCCGGGAACTCGGGTTCGACCGGTGGCAACACCGCGTTCGTGATCGACCTCGGTGGTCAGCAGTGGAACCACCACGGTCGGCACGGCGACTGGAACAACGGCCACGGGACCACCACCACGGTGACCTCCGGCGACTCGGGCAACACGGGTTCGACGGGCGCTACCGGCGATGCCACCAACACCAGTTGGACCACCGGGGGCAACTCCGGCCCGGCCGGTGACGGCGGCGACGCGATGGCCTGGACCGGGAACAACGGCTCGTGGCACCACCGCGGCGGGAACGACACCTCCGCGGAGGCCGTTGCCGGTGATGGTGGCGACTCGGGCAACGGTGGCGATGCCACCAGCACCAACAGGGCGGTGACCGGCGACTCGGGCGACTCCGGGAACTCCGGCGCCACCGGCGGCAACACCGCCGTCACCCACACCAGGGGCGAGCACGACAACCGCTCGTGGTGGACCCACTCGGGTTCGGGTCGGCAGCACCACTGGTCGACGACCACCGTCGGCTCGGGCGACTCCGGCAACACCGGCTGGACCGGTGCCACCGGCGACGCGCACAACACCGGCTGGACCACCGGGGGCAACTCCGGCCCGGCGGGCGACGGCGGCCACGCCGAAGCCCTGACCGGCCACCTGGTGTAGCGGGACCGGAAGTCGAGGGGCGGGATCGGCACCAGCCGGTCCCGCCCCTCCCGCACGACCGGGGCGAAGAACCCCGGTCAGCCCGGTGTCGACACCCTCAGCGCGAAGTCCCGGCCCGCGCGGCCCGGCCCAGGACGAGACCGAGGGCGATCATGCCGACGCCCAGGGCCAGGTGCAGCCAGTTGTCTGCGGCGTTGAGCGGGACGAAGTTCGCGGAGCTCTCGTGGTCGACGACCAGCCCGTAGAGCCACAGCACCAGGTACACCACGCCGCCACCGACGAGGAAGGCCAGCGCGCCGCCGGCGCTCCGGGCCAGGACCAGCCCCGCGACGCCGAACAGGAGGTGGACCACGTTGTGCAGCACCGAGACGGCGAAGATCCCGAGCAGCAGGGCGCCCGAGTGGTGCCCGGCGAAGCCGAGCTGGTCGTAGTTCGTGGTGATCCCGGGGATGAACCCGAGGATGCCGACGAGGAGGAACACCGCGCCGACCGCCGCGGCCGGTCGTCGTGCGGGGTGGTGCGCCGCGGTCGGGGGAGTGGTGGAACGTGCCGAGGTCATGGTGCTCGCCTTCTTCCGCTTCCGGTGGGGGACCGGTGCCAGGCGTTCGTCGCACCCCCGTTCCCGGATCGGACTTCCCGCGACCACGCCGAGCGGGGCACCACCTCACGACGGGCACGACACGGCACTTCCGCCACCGGGCAGCAGGTCGTCCCGCACCCACCCCGCGACCCCCTGGTCGACGGCGGACACGTAGGACCACGTCACCCCGTCGTTGCCGATGACCCAGCAGTGGTAGTCCAACCGCTGCCCCCGGAGGATGACCGCGGTGCGGCAGGACGTCCCCCACCCGCTGTACGCCCTCAGGTCCGTGGTCGCCACCGGGAACGGCAGCCCGTCGTCCAGGTTCGGCGGCCTGGTGGAGTCGCACGCGTGCTGCCGGCTCCCGACACCACCACCCGGCGCCGCACCGGCGGGCGCGGACCCCAGGACCACGCCGGCGACCACGAGCGCGGCGATCCCGCCCGCCACGAACCTCCTCGGTCGTGCCATCACCCTCAACTCCCCCTCGAACGTCGGATTCCCCGCACGGCGACAACGATGCCCAACGCGCGCGCCGGCCCCCCGCGCGGATTTCGATTCCGGACCGGCTGCCGCCCGGCCGACACGTCGAACCCGGCTCAGCGCACTCGCCGGAGCTCCCGTGATCAAGGCGGGCCTCACCACGCCATCGCGAGGCGGCGACGATCAAGCCCTTCACGACCCGCGGACCCAGGACACGGGAGTAGCGGAGCCCGATGACCGTCCGCCTGCGACAACTCCACGGTAGATCAGGGGGTCGCGGGTAGTCGAGGTCTCGATCAGGTGAGAGGTGTGCCCGACTCCTCGCGATCGTCCCGGGTCCCCGCGCCGACCCCGGTCGGCGCGCACGCGAGCAGGTGGAGCGCGTGCCGGCTTTCCCGGGCTCGGGTCATTCGGGTCGGATGGAGTAGGCCCGCGGGTACCGGTGCCCCGGGGGTGGGGTGGGGGAGCCGGTGAACGACACCGGCGTCCCGGTGGGCAGCGCGGTCCGGCTACCCGGCAGGTCGTCGCGGGAGGCGAACCACGAGCCGCCGCGGGTGTCGGTGATGAAACCGTGCGGCTGCCCCGCCTGCCAGCCCGTCACGGTGCCGCGCCGGCGGCCGCGCGGGGTGCCCGCGGGGGAGGCCACGGCCTCCCGCGAGCGCACGAACGGGGACCGCAGCGGCGAGTCGGGGTGGTCGGCGGGTGCGAACAGGTCGTCGAACGCGGGCGCCGAGGTCGCCGCCGCGCGCAGGGGCGCGGCGGTGCGCGGCGTCCACCTCGGTGGCGAGGTGGACGGGAACCACGGCATCCGGGCCTCGACCACCGGCACGACCACGGCGACCCCGCGCGCGGTCAACCTGTCGGCCAGCGGCGTGAAGTCGGCGTCCCCGGTGACCAGGACGACCCACTGCAACGGCGAGGTGGTGGCCCGGTCCCACACCTCCAGTGCGAAGTGGACGTCCACGCCCTTCTCCTTGCCGCCCAGCAGCGGGAGGTCGTGCCGGGTGACGCCCGCCGCGGCCAGGGCGGTGTCGAAGGAGGTCGCCGGGGTGTCGATGCGGCCGCGCACGTAGTGCGCCTCCGGCAGGAGGCACTCCTCGAAGGGGCGGCCGGTCTCGGCGTGGACGTGCCAGCGCAGGGCGTCGTGGAAGCCCTCCAGCGAGATCCGGGCCGACCTCGGGTGCACGGTCGCGTAGAAGTCGCTCAGGTACGCGAACCACGTCCCGTCGTAGAACACACCGATGCGCGGCACGAACGCTTCCTCCACCAGCTCGACCCGGCCCCGGCGCGGGCAGCCGCTGCCCGGGGTGTTCGGGAGGGGGCACGGGGCGGCGCGACCCGGTCCCGAGGACCGGCCGCGCCCCGCGGTGGTCGACCTCCCGGACCTCCGCGACCCCGGTGCCCGCCCCGGCGGGCCTCAGCCCTCGATGACGACGGGGATGACGACGGGACGTCGGCGGTTGATCCGGAACGCCCAGTTCTGCACCTCGCGGGCGATCAGCCGTTCGAGCTCCTCGAAGTCGGTGACCCCGCGTTCGTTCGCGCCGGCCAGGGCCTTCTCGATGGCGGGGACGGCGGGGGCGAAGGTGGAGGGGTCGTGCTCGAAGCCGTGGGCGATGAAGTCCGGCGGCTCGGCCAGGCGCCGGGTGTCGAGGTCGACGATCGCGACGACGGTGATGACGCCCTCCTCGCCGAGGGTGCGCCGCTGGGCCAGCGAGGCTTCGGTGACGCCGCCGACGGTCTGGCCGTCGACGTAGACGTTGTGGATCTCCACCTTGCCGGTGACCCGGACGCGCCCCTCGTGCAGGTCGACCACGTGGCCGTTGGCGGCGATGGGCACCTGGTCGCGGCGCACGCCGGTCCTGACGGCGAGTTCGGCGTTGGCGCGCAGGTGGCGCGCTTCGCCGTGCACGGGCAGCACGTTGGCGGGTTGCACGATGTTGTAGCAGTAGACGAGTTCGCCCGCGCTGGCGTGGCCGGACACGTGGACCTTGGCGTTGCCCTTGTGCACCACGTTCGCGCCGCGGTCGATCAGGCCGTTGATGACCCGGTAGATGGCGTTCTCGTTGCCGGGGATGAGCGAGCTGGCGAGCAGGACGGTGTCGCCCTCCTCGACCTGGATCGAGTGGTCGCCGCCCGCCATGCGGGACAGCGCCGCCATGGGCTCGCCCTGCGAGCCGGTGCAGACCAGCGTCACCTGGTGGGGTGGCAGGCGGTCCATGCGCTTGAGGTCGACCACCAGGCCGTCGGGCACCTTGAGGTAGCCCAGTTCGGTGGCCACGGCCATGTTGCGGACCATGGAGCGGCCGACGAAGGCGACCTTGCGGCCGTGGGTGTGGGCGGCGTCGAGGACCTGCTGGATGCGGTGCACGTGGCTGGCGAAGCTGGAGACGATGACCCGGCGCGGGGTGGTGCGGAACACCTCGTCGATGGCCGGGGCGAGGTCGCGCTCGGAGGTGGTGAAGCCGGGCACGTCGGCGTTGGTGGAGTCGACCAGGAACAGGTCCACGCCCTCCTCGCCGAGGCGGGCGAAGCCGCGCAGGTCGGTGATGCGGCCGTCGAGGGGGAACTGGTCCATCTTGAAGTCGCCGGTGTGCAGCACGAGGCCGGCGGCGGTGCGGATCGCGACGGCCAGGCTGTCCGGGATGGAGTGGTTGACCGCCAGGAACTCCAGGTCGAACGGTCCGCGCGACAGCCGCCGCCCCTCCTCGACCTCGATCGTCACCGGGGTGATGCGGTGCTCGACGAGCTTGGCCGCCAGCAGGGCCAGGGTCAGCCGCGAGCCGATGACCGGGATGTCGGCGCGCTCGCGCAGCAGGTAGGGCACGCCGCCGATGTGGTCCTCGTGCCCGTGGGTCAGCACGACCGCGACCACGTCGGCCAGCCGGTCGCGCAGGCAGCTCCAGTCGGGGAGGATGACGTCCACGCCGGGCTGGTGCTCCTCGGGGAACAGGACTCCGCAGTCGACGACGAGCAGCTTGCCCTCGTGCTCGAACACGGTCATGTTCCGGCCGATCTCACCGAGGCCGCCGAGGGCGATCACGCGGAGGGTGCCGGGGGCGAGGGCTGGTGGCGGGGTGGAGGTTCGAGCCATGGTCACAACCTCACGTTACGTGAGGGTGTGACGACGCGGAAAGCGACCCCGGTCCGAGCCTCCGGCCGTCAGCCATCAGTCGCCGGCCGCCGGCCGTCGGGCAGCCGGTCGCGCAGGGCGGCGGCGAAGTCCTCGGCGCCGCGCAGCTGGGCGCGGAGTTCCCCGCAGCGCTCCTCGGCCCTGGCGTGGAACCGGGCGAGGCGGTCGAGGTGCTCGCCGCGGTCGTCCCCGGGGGAGGGGAGGGCGTCGAGGATGCCGAGCAGTTCGCGCACCTCCTCCAGCTGGAAGCCCAGCGGTTTCATGCGCTTGATGACCTGGAGGCGGTCGACGTCGGGTTCGGTGTACAGGCGGAACCCGCCCTGGCTGCGGGCGTTGGGCACGACCAGTCCGACCTCCTCGTAGTAGCGGATCGTGCGCAGCGACAGACCGGTCCGCTCGGCCACCTCGCCGATCTGCATGTGCCCGCCCACGAGACCCCTTCCGAAACCGAGTACGTGACCGTCCCACCGCGACACCCGGTCGGGGGAAGAGGTCCGGGCGCCGGGCCCGCGCGATGGGGGGCACGGTCGAATACTAACGTGACGTAAGAGTAGAATCGCCGGTACCCGTCGAACCCCTGGAGCACGCGCATGACCACCGCCGGTCCGGTGACCGCCCCGTCCGCCGACGTGCTGCGGGAGGCGGATCGCCGCCGCACCTTCGCGGTGATCAGCCACCCCGACGCGGGCAAGTCCACGTTGACCGAGGCGTTGGCGCTGCACGCCAGGGTGATCTCCGAGGCGGGCGCGGTGCACGGCAAGGCCGGGCGGCGCGGCGTGGTGTCGGACTGGATGGAGATGGAGAAGGCCCGCGGCATCTCCATCACCTCCGCGGCCCTCCAGTTCGCCTACGGCGACGCGGTGGTCAACCTGCTCGACACCCCCGGTCACGCCGACTTCTCCGAGGACACCTACCGGGTGCTGTCGGCCGTGGACTCGGCGGTCATGCTGCTCGACGCCGCCAAGGGCCTGGAGCCGCAGACGCTCAAGCTGTTCGACGTGTGCCGCCACCGCGGCATCCCGGTGATCACGTTCGTCAACAAGTGGGACCGGCCCGGCCGCGACGCGCTGGAGCTGTGCGACGAGCTGGTGGAGCGCATCGGGCTGCAACCCATGCCGCTCACCTGGCCGGTCGGTGCCGCCGGCGACTTCCGCGGCGTGCTGGACCGCCGCGACGGGCACTTCATCCGCTACTCGCGCACCGTCGGCGGCGCCACCGCCGCCGGCGAGCAACGCCTCGACCCCGACGGCGCCCGCGCCGAGGAGGGCGACGGGTGGACCCGCGCGGTGGAGGAGTCCGACCTGCTGGCGGCCTCCGGCGGCGACTTCGACCTGGAGCGCTTCCTGGACGCCTCCGCCACCCCCGTGCTGTTCGGCTCGGCCGTGCTCAACTTCGGCGTGCGACACCTGCTGGACCTGCTGGTCGAACTCGCCCCGCGCCCCACCCCGCGCGTCGACGTGCGGACCCTGCCCCGACCGCTCGACGCGCCGTTCTCGGCGTTCGTGTTCAAGGTCCAGACCGGCATGGACCCGGCCCACCGCGACCAGGTCGCCTTCGCCCGCGTCTGCTCCGGGGTGTTCGAGCGCGGCATGGTCGTCACCAACGCCACCACCGGCAAGCCGTTCGCCACCAAGTACGCCCAGCAGGTCTTCGGCCAGCAGCGGTCCACCCTGGACACCGCCTACCCCGGCGACGTGATCGGCCTGGTCAACGCCACCGCGCTGCACGTGGGCGACACCCTGTTCGCCGGCCGGCCGCCCGTGCGCTTCCCCGGCCTGCCCAGCTTCGCGCCCGCGCACTTCGCCGTGGCCCGCCCGGCGGACCTGAGCCGTGCCAAGCAGTTCCGCCGGGGCATCGAGCAGCTGGCGTCCGAGGGCGTGGTCCAGGTCCTGCGCTCGGACCGGCGCGGTGACGGCACACCGGTCTTCGCCGCCGTCGGCCCGATGCAGTTCGAGGTCGCCACCCACCGCCTCGACGCCGAGTTCAAGTCCCCGGTGCGCCTGGAGCGGCTGCCCTACACCGTCGTGCGCCGCCTGCCCGACCTCGACCACCGCGGCGTGCTCGACAGCCGCGGCCACGAGGTGGTCACCCGCGCCGACGGCACCCACCTGGCCCTGTTCACCGACTCCACCGCCCTGGCCGTGCTGCGCCGCCTGCACCCCGAGGTCGTCCTCGAACCGCTCGTCGCGGGCACCGACTGACCCCGGCACGTCGGGCCGGTGTGGCGGTGCGATGAGCCGCTCGCCTTCCGGCAGTCTGTACCACCATGGGATTGTTGACCTACGGCATGAACGTCTCGCTGGACGGCTACACCGCCGACGCGAACGGCGGCCTCGACTGGAGCACGCCGGACGACGAGCTGCACCGGTACTGGAACGACCGGACCGGCCGGGTCGCGCTGTCGCTGTACGGGCGCAGGCTGTACGAGCTGATGTCGGCCCACTGGCCGACCGCCGAGCAGGCGCCCGACGTGCCCCCGGTGGAGGCCGAGTACGCCCGGCTGTGGCTCGCGATGCCGAAAGCGGTCTTCTCCCGGACCCTGGAATCGGTCGAGTGGAACTCCAGGCTGGAACGGGGTGACGTGGTCGAGACCGCCAGGAGGCTCAAGGCCGAGACCGACGGCCTGATGGAGGTGGGCGGCGCCACGCTCGCCGCACCGCTGGTCCAAGCCGGCCTCGTGGACGAGTTCCACGTGCTGATCACCCCGGTCGCGATCGGCGGCGGCACACCGTTCCTCCCGTCGCTGAACAGCTGGGTGAAGCTGGAACTCGTGGAGAACCGCACCTTCGGCTCGGGCGCGGTCCTCCTGCGCTACAAGACCGTCCGGGACTAGCGGACGCCGACGACCGGCCACCGGCGGGCTCCCCTGATCAGGAACATCCGCCCACGCCGACGATGCCCCCGATCGGCGGATCAGCCGATCGGGGGTCAGGACTGACGGGCGGCGCGTCATCGCGGGACGCTGGTCGGCATGAGAGGTGCGCGTCTGCTCGCAGTGGTGCCGGTGTTGCTCGTGACCGCCGCGGCCCCCGCGGTGGTGCTCGGTCCGGGGGTGGTGGTCGACTCGAACCGGTCGGAGTCCTGGCGCGGCCGGGTGGCCCTGGACGACCCGCGGGTGCGGGACGTGCCGGAGTGCCGACCGGTGGGGTGCGACCGGGTGGAGGTCGCGGTGCGGCTGCCCGAGCGGCTGCGGGACCGGTCGGGCGGGGTCGAGCTGGCGATCCGCACGGTCGGCGCCACCCCCGACGACAGCGTGGGCTTCGCCGTCTACCGGGGTGGCAGCCGGGTCGCCTTGGCCGACGCGCAGATCGGCACGTCGCGCTCCGTGTGGCTGCCCAAGACCACCGCCCGCTACACCGTCTACGTCTTCCCGAACCCGTTCGTGCCCGAGCTGGCGTCCCGCCTCGTGCGCTACGAGGGCCGGGTGGAGAACGAGGACTCCCGCGTCGACCCCGTGCCGCGTGACCTGCTGCCCGACCTGGAGGCGTTGCCGCAGCGCTTCGCGACCTTCGACACACCACCGCCGTTCTTCGGCGACGAGGCCGAGCCGGGCTCGTCGTGCTTCCGCAGCGAGGTCGAGGAGCAGGGCGCGCGCCGGTGCCTGCGGTTCGGCCAGGCCATGGCCAACACCGGTGACGGTCCGGTGGACGTCCGCTACGGCACGCCCGCCGGGCAGCGGCCGCACGAGGTGCCCGGCGCCCAGCGCGTCCACCGCTCCGACGGCACCTTCACCGACGTCCCGTCCGTGGGCGCCATGCACTACCACCCGATCCACTCGCACTACCACTTCGCGGACTTCTCCGTCTCCGAGCTGTGGGCCGTGGACGCCGCCGGTCGGCCGACCGGAACCGCCCCCGCCGCCACCGGGAGGAAGAACGGCTTCTGCATGGCCGACACCGAGCTGGTGTGGTGGGACCGGAAGGGCAACGCGCCGCAGACCTACCCGGCACCCCGCTGCCTGGACCCCGAACCGAACTCGCCACCCGGCGTCGACGCGTTCAAGAACGGCATCTCCCGGGGTTGGGCCGACGAGTACTGGTGGGCGCTGCCCGACCAGATGATCGAGGTGGGCGACCTGACGGACGGCACGTATGCCCTCGTCACCCGCATCGACCCCGCGAACAGGCTGCGCGAACTCGACGAGGGCGACAACTGCGTGCGCGTGCCCATCACGCTGACGGGCCTCGCCACCGGCACGCCGACAGCGGCGCTGGGGAGCCCCGCCGTGCCCTGCTGAACACCGACGTGGCCGGCGAGGTGCTCAGTCGGTCGAGGACGGCTCCCGCGGGTGGGTCGCGGCGGCGATCGTTCGGGTGCGGCGGTGACCGGAAGGCCCGTGGGTGGCGGTGGTCGTGCCGCGGCGGAGTTCGGATCAGCCGGTCGCGCCTCCCGGGCGTCGCAGGTCCAGCCACATGACGCGCAGGCCGACGTGCCCCAGGGTGGGGTGGCGGAACGCTCCGGGGGCGGTGCCGAGGGTGACGAACCCGAGGCTCTCGTACAGGTGGACCGCGGCCGTGTTCACCTCGACGACGGCGTTGAACTGGACCGCCGCGAACCCTCGCCGGCGCGCCCAGCAGCCAGGTCCGCCTCGCGTCGACCTCGCTCATGTCGGGGTCGTAGGGAAGAGCCCGCTGCCCGGTGATGACGTCGTGGATGATCGGCCAGATCCGGGGCCAGTCGTCTTCACGGGCCTCGCGGATCGTGACGGCCGGCACCACGCGGTGCCGGTGATCGGGCACGTCGTTCACCGCCGAGGCGCGGAACTCGGTCATGGGGCCGGTGCGATCCAGGACTGCACCCGCCGAGCCGGTGGGTCGCCGCGCCCGCCGGGGTCGACTTCCTCGGGTGGGCAGGCCGGACGCCGTGATCAGCACGGGAACCTCCCGGCCAACAGCGGTTACGGAAAGTGATGCAAAACAGGCAAATCGGTTACTCTGGGCTGTAGTAGACAGGCAAGTTAGCTTAGCCTAAGTTAACCGATCGTGTCTGAACCCTCGCTGACCGAACCCGGTCCCCTGTCCACCGCCAAGTCCACGCTCGGGACAGACCTGGGCCTGCTCATCCTGCGCGTCGTCCTCGGTGTGATCTTCATCGGCAAGGGGGCGGAGAAGCTCTTCGGCGCCTTCGGCGGCCCCGGCCTGGAGGGGTTCGCCCGCCAGCTCGACGCCCCCGGTGACAGCGGATGGGGGTTCCACGGACCCACGATGCTGCTGTCCTGGGTGTCCGGCCTGACCGAGTTCGGCGGGGGCGTGCTGATCCTGCTCGGCCTGTTCACCCCGCTCGGCGCCGCCGCGCTGCTCGGGATGGCCATCAACCTGCTCGTGCTCAAGTGGGGCGCGCCGCTGCTGCCCAACCCCGGGCGCAACATCGCAGTGGACGTGATGCAGGCATCGATGATCCTCGCCGTCCTGTTCGCCGGGTCGGGCCGGTTCGCCGTCGACTCGACGTTCGGGCTCGGCCGCCGCCTCCAGCGCGATCCCGTGCGCTACGGCCTGGCCGGGTTCGCGCTCGCCGTGGTCGTGGCCACCGGGGTGCTGGTCATCTTCCGCTAGCCCCGTCTTTCGCACGTGGGGTGAGTGGGGCGCTCCCCGGCGGGGCGGCGTGATCGGTTGGTTTCACCGGAATGGCGAGAGCAACGGGGTGGGCCGGAGCCTGCGACACCGGCCCACCCCGTTGCTCAGAGTGCCTTCGTGTAGTTGACGTTCGGGAACGGCGTGAAACCGAGCGACTCGTACAACGCGCGCGCGGGAGAGTGGAAGTCGTCCCCGCCGGTTCCGATGGAGACCACGGCCATCCCGGCAGCCCTCATGTGCGTCACCGCGTGCTCGACCAACGCCTGCCCCACCCCGAGGCGCCTGTGTCGTGCTGCCACCGCGAGGATGTCGACCTCTCCGTGCCGCTCGGCATCCTGGGTGATCCAACCGATGTAGCCCGCCACCTGCTCATCGACCCGTGCGACGGCGGCGAACCTGCCGTGCTCCGGATCGTGCACGGCGCTGAGGTGGCGTCGGTAGTCCTCCTTCCAGTCCCCGTGCCGGTTCATGAACACGGGATCACCGACGACCGGGCGGAAGGAGTCCTCGTAGAACGGCCTGAAGACATCGATCGTCAGGTCGAGAACCGCGGGGAGATCCTCGGTACGCAGTGGACGGATGTCCATGGGAGTGCGCCTTTCGCTGAGAGCGGGAACCCGGGAGTCGTCGCCCGACCCGGGAACCACGACGGCCCCGTCTCGTGGCCACCACCGGATACGCGTGCGACCTGCCGCGAAGCACTCCGTGCCGGCCACCGAGCTTCCCCGACGACCCGAGGCAGCTGTTGCCTGGCTGCGGCCGGTGCCGCCGGGATGGTAGCCGGTTCGGTCCGGGCGGTGTGCCGAGCGGTGTCGTTCTCGGCCTCGTCGCGGGTGCGCCAGGACCGTCGCTGGACCAGTTCGACCTTGAACGTGGAGAAGACGTTCTCCATCAGGGCGTCGAGCCGCCGATCGATTCCGCCGAGGGCGGGATTCCGTTGTCCGTCAACCGTTCGGCGAACCTCATAGCCGTGTGGGTGGACCGGGGTCCGGTCGCCATCACCCGGGTTCGGCACGTGGCCGAGTTGCCACAAAGTTGTTCTTGCTAGATAGTGGCAACAACCCACCACGGAGTTCCCGGAGAGCTGATGAGCCAGTACGTGCTGCCGGACCTGCCCTACGACTACGCGGCGCTGGAGCCCGCGATCACGGGCGAGATCCTGGAGCTGCACCACAGCAAGCACCACGCCGCCTACGTCAAGGGCGCCAACGACAGCCTCGAACGGTTGGCGGAGACGCGGGAGAAGGAGGACTTCTCGGGCATCGTCGGCCTGGAGAAGACCTTCGCGTTCAACCTGTCCGGGCACGTCCTGCACACGATGTTCTGGGACAACCTGAGCCCCGACGGCGGCGACCGCCCCGACGGCGAGCTGCGGGCGGCCATCGACGAGCACTTCGGCTCGTTCGACGCCTTCGCCAAGCAGCTCTCCGCCGCCACCACGCTGGTGCAGGGCTCGGGCTGGGGCGTGCTGGCCTGGGAGCCGTTGTCCGGGCGCTTGGTCGTGGAGCAGGTCTACGACCACCACGGCAACGTCGGCATGAACACCACCCCGGTGCTGGTGTTCGACGCCTGGGAGCACGCCTACTACCTCCAGTACCGCAACGTGCGCCCCGACTACGTGCAGAAGCTGTGGTCGCTGGTCAACTGGGCCGACGTGACCCGCCGCTTCGACGCCGCCCGCGCCGGCGGCTCCGGGCTGGTCGCGCCGTCGAAGTAGCCCTCCGAAGACCGGCAGTGGGTGCTCCGACAGACCACGCACTGCCACCGTGCCCCTGCCTCTCGCAAGAGGCGGGGGCACGGCTCTGGACGCGGTCGCGGCGCGCGGACGTGTGCGAGCGGCTGATCGCCGAGCACCCGGGGTCCGGTGAGACCGGCGCGTTCCTGGTGTGGGGCGATCCGGCGCTCTACGACAGCGTCATCGCCGTGGTGGACGACGTCCTCGCGCGCGGCACCACCGGGTTCGACGTGCGGGTCGTGCCGGGCATCAGCATCATCTCGGCCCTGGCCGCGCGCCACCGCACCACGGTCGACCAGGTCTCGGTCGCGGTGCGGATCACCACCGGCCGCCGGCCGGCGCGGGGCTGGCCGGAGTGCGTGGACGACGTCCTGGTGGTGCTCGACTCCCGCGACGCGTTCCCCGGGTTCGTCGACGAGCCCGGGGTGACCGTCCACTGGGGAGCCTGCGTCGGCACGCCCGACGAGATCCTGATCGCCGGACCGCTGCCCGAGGTTGCCGACCGGATCATCGAAGCGCGCGAACGGGCCCGTGCCGCCAAGGGGTGGATCATGGACAGCTACCTGCTGCGCCGCCCGGCGGGCCGGTCGACCGCGCCGAACACGTCGGCGTAGAACGGGGTGTCCGGCGGCTCGACCGGTGCGGGCCGGCCGTGGACCACCCCGGCGACCCCGTCGCCGCGCCGGGCGAGGACGAGCTGGTCGCCGCCGCTGCGCGGAGGCGGGTATCCGCCGCACCTACCGCCTGGCCCGGCGACGGGCGGTCGTCGCCTCCAGGACCGTCGAGGTGTGACCGCGCGGTGCGCGGAAGTCGTTCCCGCGCACCGCGTTCGCCATTCCGAAGCGCCGGATGGCCGATTGACCCGCGAGCCGGGGGTGACAGGCTGGGCGGGTCAACCGAATACGCGCGGTGCGGGGGAAGTCCGGTGTGAATCCGGCGCTGACCCGCAACGGTGTGCCACCCCTCCAAAGGGTTGGCGAGCCCGATTACCCGCTCCGCGCGGCGCACCAACTCCTGTCGTGGCTCGCGGGAAAGGGTTCATCGTCCATGAGACGTCGTGTTCTTGCTGTGCTCGCACTGCTGTGCGGCCTGTCGCTGCTCGTCCCGTCCACCGCCTCCGCCGTACCGGCGACGCACAACCGGGCGGACGCCGCCGCCGGGTGGCTGGCCCGCCAGATGGTCGACGGCGAGCGCTTCGAGGTCGACTTCGGCGGCGTGCTCCACCCCGACGCGGGCCTGACGATCGACGGGGTGTTCGCGTTCGCCGCGGCCCGCACCGCCGATGACCACGCAGATCGCGCGATCGCCTGGTTGTCCCAACCCACCGTCACCAGCGGGTACGTCGGTGATGGCGGGGAGGCGTACGTGGGCGCGCACGCCAAGCTGCTGCTCGCCGCCCAGGTCGCGGGGGCGAACCCGGCCTCGTTCGGCGGGGTGGACCTGCACGCCGGGCTGCTGGCGCTGCTCACCCCGTCCGGCCGGTTCTCCGACAACTCGGCGTTCGGCGACTACAGCAACGCCTTCAGCCAGTCCCTGGCCCTGCTGGCGCTGGACCGCACCTCCGCCGGCGCGCCCGTCCCGGCGGTGGACTTCCTGGTCGGCACCCAGTGCCCGGACGGCGGCTTCCCGCTGGACCCGGCGGCCACGCCGTGCGTGAGCGATGTGGACTCCACCGCGATGGCCACCCAGGCGCTCCGGGCCGTGGGCCGGCCGGGCAAGGCGCAGCAGGGCCTGTCCTGGCTGGTGGGCGTGCAGCACACCAACGGCGGCTTCGGCGTGGGCACCAACCCGCCCAACGCCAACAGCACCGGCCTGGCCCGCCAGGCGCTCAAGGCCGGCGGCCGCGACGCCGCCGCCCGCAAGGCCAAGCAGTTCCTCAAGTCCCTCCAGGTCGACTGCGCCGGCCCGGTCGAGCAGCGCGGCGCCGTCGCCTGGCAGGCCACGGGCTTCGACCCGGCCACCGCGACCCGCGCCACCGCCCAGGCGGTCCTCGGGCTGGCCGACGTCGGGCTGGCCGACCTGCACAGCGGCGGCAAATCCGGCGCTCCCGTCCTCGCCTGCGCCTGACGTCACCGGTAGCCGCCACCCGACCGGGTGGCGGCTACCCCGCCGTGAGCGTCACCCGGCGGGCCTCGGCAGGACTCACGGGCTCACCCACCGCGACGTCGTGGAGCACGTGGGCCAGTACTTCCGCGCCGCGCACGACGCGTGGGCCGGGGCGGTTGAAGTAGGCGGGACCGTCGAGCACCCACACCTCGCCGGTGCGCACAGCGGGCAGCTCCGACCACCCGGGCCGGCCGGTCAGCACGTCCAGTTCGGACAGCGTCCGCTCCGGGGACAGGCCGCACGGCATGAGCAGCACCACGTCGGGGCGCGCGTCGAGCACGGCGGACCACTCGACCGGGGAGGTGTGCTCGCCCGCCCCGGCGAGCAGCGGGTCACCACCCGCACGGGTGACCTGCTCGGGCACCCAGTGCCCGGCGGGCCACACCGGGTCCAGCCACTCGACCGCCGCCACGCGCGGCCTCGCCCGCCCGGCCACCGCCGCCGCGACCGCGGCCAAGCGGGCCTCCAGCGCGGTGACGCGCTCCTCGGTGTCGTCGACGCCGAGCAACCCGCCGACGCGGCGCACGCAGTCCAGCACGCCCGCCGTCGTGCGGGGCTCCAGGCTCACCACGCGCGGGCCGACGTCCATGACGCGCACGGCGTCGGTGACCCGCTGGTAGGACACCGCGCACACCTCGCACAGGTCCTGGGTGAGCACCACGTCCGGGGCGAGTTCGGCGAGCAGGTCGGAGTCCAGCGAGTACAGCGACGACCCCCGGTGGCCCCCGACCGCGGCGGAGATCTCCCGGCTGCTCAACCGATCGGGGTCCAGCCCGGTCGCGGTGACCACGGGCACCGACGCGACCTCGGCGGGCCAGTCGCACTCGTGGGTGCGCCCCACCAGGTCCCCCACGCGTCCCAGTTCCGCGACGATGTCCGTGGCGGCGGGCAGCAACGACACGATTCGCATCGGCCCAGGGTAGTCAGCGGCCAGGCGCTCCGAGGTCGCCGAAGGTGGGCAGCAGCCCGTGGGAGCCCTTGCGGGAGGCCCGGCGCAGCGTGGCCAGCACCGCCGGGCCCAGCACGAGGATCGCGATCGTGTTGGTGATCGCGCGGCCGGTGTCCCACCCGGCGGTGGAGGTGAGCAGGGTGAAGACCGCGAACCGGTGCAGGTTCTCCAGCACGGGCGCGCCGGGCACGTAGGAGATGTGGCCGTCGTGGTAGTCGACCTCGGCGCCGGTGATGAACGGCCAGAACCACAGGTTCATCAGGAACCCGAAGACGTAGGCCACCACGATGCCGTAGGCGACGAGCACGGCGATCTCCGCCTTGCCGGTGACGCGGCGGGGCAGCAGGCCCGCTCCCGCGCCGATCCAGGCGGAGCAGAGCATCTGGAACGGCAGCCACGGCCCGACCCCGGCGGTGAGCAGCGCCGAGGCGAACAGCGAGGTGCAGCCGAGCACGAAGCCGAACCCCGCGCCGAAGACCCGTCCGGCGAGCACGAGCAGGAAGAACACCGTTTCGATGCCCGCCACGCCCGCGCCCAGCGGGCGCAGGGCGGCGTTGACCGCGGACAGCACGCCGAGCAGGGCGAGGGCCTTGGCGTCCATGCCGCCCTCGGACAGCTCGGCGAGCACGATGACGATGATCACGGGCAGGATGGCCAGGAAGATGAACGGCGCGTCGGGCCCGTGCTGCGTGGACTGCGGCTCGACGCGGACGAGCAGGGGCCAGAGGAACATCATCAGCCCGGCGAGCGAGGCCAGCGCGAGCACGGTGGCGGAGCGGGGGCCGATGCGCACGACGCGGCCGGCGTCGGCCCAGTCGCGGATCACCGCGCCACCCCCGCCAGCGCGGCGCGCACCTCGTCGACGGTGAGCCAGTCCGGCCCGAGCACCTTGGCGACCTGGGGCGCGAAGGCGGGGGAGCCGCCCAGCACCTCGGCGGTGGGTCCGTCGGAGACGACCTCGCCCTCGGCCATGACCACCACCCGGTCGGCGATCCGGGCGACGAACTCCACGTCGTGGGTGGCCACGACCACCGCGCGACCCTCGGCGGTCAACGCGCCGATCACCCGGGCGAGGGCGTCCTTGGCGGTGTAGTCCAGGCCGCGGGTGGGTTCGTCGAGCAGCACCACGCGCGGGGCGGCCGAGAGCTGCACGGCCAGCACCAGCGCCAACCGCTGCCCCTCGGACAGGTCGCGCGGGTGTCGGTCGGGGTCGATGTCGGGGGCCAGCCGGTCGAGCAGGGTCCGGGAGGTGCCGGGTGGGGCGCCGGATTCGAGGTCGGCGGCGGCGCACTCGTCGGCGACGGTCTCCAGGTAGAGCAGGTCGCTCGCGGTCTGCGGCACCAGGCCGACGAGCTTGCGGGCCTGGGCGCTGGTCTGCGCCCCGGGATCGGCGCCGCCGACGCGCACGGTGCCGCCCTGGCGCGGCCCCGAGCCCTGCAACGCCCACAGCAGCGAGGACTTGCCCGAGCCGTTGCGGCCCATGAGCGCCAGCACCACGCCCGCGTGCAGGTCCAGCGACACCCCGCGCACCGCGACGGTCGGCCCGTAGCGCACGACCACGCCGGAGCCGGTGAGCAGCGTGCCGCCGGTCGGGGCGGGTCGCGGCGAGGACGGGGTGAGGTCGGCGCGCAGGGTGGTGGCGCGGCGGCGGGCGTCGCGCACCGACAGCGGCAGCGGGTCCCACCCGACCAGCCGGCCCAGTTCCACGATCGGGGGCGCGATGGGGGTGTCGCGCAGGATCTCGGCGGGTGTGCCGTCGACCACCCCGCCGTCCCCGGACACGTAGACCACGCGGTCGGCGAAGGGCACGACGCGTTCCATGCGGTGCTCGGCCATCAGCACGGTGGTGCCCAGGTCCTGCACGAGCCGGGCCAGGGTGGCGAGGACGTCCTCGGCGGCGGTGGGGTCGAGCGCGGAGGTCGGTTCGTCCAGCACCAGCACCTTCGGGTGGGTGGTGAGCACCGAGCCGATGGCGACGCGCTGCTGCTGGCCGCCGGACAGGTTGCGCAGGGCGCGGCGGCGCAGGTCGGCGATGCCCAGCAGGTCCAGGGTCTCCTCCACGCGGCGGCGCATCACCTGCGGGGACACGCCCAGCTGTTCCATGCCGTAGGCCAGTTCCTCCTCGACGGTGTCGGTGACGAACCCCGCCAACGGGTCCTGGCCGACGACGCCGACGAGGTGGGCGAACTCGCGTGGCGGTCGGGAGCGGGTCATGACGCCGTCCACCGTCACCACCCCGTCCAGGTGGCCGCCGGTGAAGTGCGGCACCAGGCCGTTGACGGTGCCCAGCAGCGTGGACTTGCCCGAGCCGGTGCGGCCGGCGACCAGCACCAGTTCGCCCTCCCCGATGGTCAGGTCCACGCCGGCCAGCACGGGGTCCGGTCGGCCGTGGTACCAGAAGGCGACCTGCCTCCACTCGATCACGCGGTCACCTCCTGGTCGGTTGCCTCGGGGTGCAGCGGTGCGGGCGGCGGGGACAGGAACGCGGGCAGCACGCCCAGGAGCACGCCGATCAGCGGCGGCCACGACAGCAGCGGCCACGACAGGGTGGTCAGCGACGGGTTGAGGTTCGTGGGGTCCACGCTGGACGACGCGAACAGCACGACGGCCACCCCGACGCCGCTCGCCGCCACGACCAGTTCGGGCGCGTGCCACCGGTCGGGGCGGTAGCGGGTGCGCCGCACCCGCCTGCCCGCCAGGTGGAACCCGACCAGGCCCACCGCGGTGCCGACGACGAGCACCGGGGCGGCCAGGAAGCGCGGGGTGGTGCCGTCGAGGGTGGCGTAGACGCCCACGCACACCCCGATCAGCCCGAGGATCATCAGCGTGCCGGTGGCGACCCGCTGCCGGGCGTCGACCAGGGCGGCGCGGCCGTAGCCGCGGGAGTCCATCGAGGACGCCAGCCGCAGCGAGCGGTCCAGCGCGTCCTCCAGCACCGGGATGACGATGACGTGCAGGGCCTTGAACCTCTTGCGGCTGGTGCCGCCGCGCAGTTTCCGCGCCCGGCGCACGCGCAGCACGCTCTCGGCGAGCTGGGGGAACACCGACAGGGCGACCACGACGGCGGTGCCCATCTCGTAGAGGGCGGGTGGCATGGCCTTGAGCAGCCGCTTGGGGTTGGCCAGGGCGTTGGCCGCGCCCAGGCAGATCACCATGGTCGCCAGGCGCAGGCCGTCGTAGAGGCCGCCGAGCACGGATTCGGCGGAGACGTCGCCGAACAGGCGGATGCCCGCCGCCCACGCGGGCAGCGGGATCTCCGGCAGCCGCAGGATGATCGTGGATCCTTCCGCGCCGCCGAAGACGATGCGGAAGAACACGCGGATGCCCACGACGACCGCGCCGAGGTAGAGGTAGAGGCGGAACGCCAGCGCCCACGGGGCCTCGCCGCGGCGGGCGACCACGACGTGGCAGGCCACCGCGATGATCGCGAGCAGCAGCCAGGGGTTGGTGGTGCGCGCCGCCGCCACCGCCGGCCCGAGCGCCCACACCCACCATGCTGCGGGGTGCAGGTCGCGCGGCAGGAAGTACGTGGTGAGCACCTAGGCGTCCCGCGCCCGCCGACGCCGCCGCGCCACCAGCGGGGTCGTGGCCGCCAGGAGCACGATCACGCCCGCTGCCGCCCACGGCGCGAGGTCACTGGCCCCGGACTGCTGTGCGACGACCTCGGTGACGTCGGGCGCGTCCTGGCCGCCGTCGAAGGCGACGTTGCGCTTCGGGTCGGGCGCGGGGGACTTCGGCGACGCGCTCGCGCGTGGCCTGGGCGGTGGCAGCGCGGCCGTGCCGGACTGGACCTCGCCCGGCTCGTCCGGAGCGGTCGTGGGCTGCTGCTGTGGGCGCTGCTGTCCGGCCGGGTCCGGCCGGACGTCGTCCTGCTTCTCGTCGAGGTCGTTGGACGAGGGTTTCCCCTCATCAGGGGCGACGCACGCCTGCCCCTCGGTGCCGGGGCGCACCGCCGCGACGCGCGGGGTGGGGTTGCTCTCGGAGGTGGCGTTGAGCGAGAACGACCAGCCCTCGAAGCCGCCGGGGACGAAGTCGCGGTTCTTCACGCCCCACTGGCTGTACTCCCACGCGCAGTTGTTGCCCGCGTGCCAGTAGGACCAGTACCCGGCCGCCGGCGGGGTGTCGATGCACGCCTCCCGGTACCCGTCGTTGCCCTGGACCGGGATCGTCTCGACCGCGGAGGGCCGGTTCTCGACGCGGCAGATGAACGCCTCGCCCCACCGCTGCACCCCGGCGACCTGGAAACCCGCGCCCTTGAGCGCGTCCAGGCCGGTGCCGCGAGCGCCTTGCGGGTTGCAGCGCACCAGCGTGGTGCCACCCAACTGCTGGAAGTCGACCACCACGGTCACGCCGGTGCCGGACGGGCAGAACCCGGGTTGCCCCTTGCTGTGGTCGACGGCGTGCGCGTGCGGCGCGGTGGCCACCACCAGGAAGGCAGCGGCCACCGCGCCGAACAGGCGTCGGGTCATTGGACCGTCAGGGTCGTGGTCGAGTACACCGTGCCACCGGCGCCGGTGGCCTTGATCGTGTAGGTGTAGGTGCCCTTGGCGGTGGGGGTGATGCTCTGCGTGCCGCCGGTCACGGCCAGCTCGCCGGACCAGGAGCCGCCGCCGGTGGTGGGGGAGACGGAGTGCGCGGTGACCGAGGTGGCGTTGGTCGAGGTCCACGTCAGCGAGGTGCTCTGGCCGAGGGTGATCCTGCGGTCGATGTCGTTGACCGACAGGCCCACCGCGGGGTTGGTCGGCCCCACTGCCGGGTTGGTGGGCGTGACGCCGGGCGCGGGGTTGGTGGACGCGGTCTTGTTCAGCGAGAACGACCAGCCTTCGAAACCGCCGGGGGTGACGTCGCGGTTGAGCGCGCCGTAGCTGCTGTAGGTCCAGGTGCTGCCCGCGCCGTCGGCGTGCCAGTACGACCAGTACGCCTCGGCGGGCGGCGTGACGACGCACGCCTCCTTGTAGGTGGGGTTGGAGGCGCGCGGGATCGACTCGGTGGAGGAGGGGCGGTTGTCCAGGCGGCACACGAAGCCCAGGCCCCACCGCGCCACGCCCGCGACCGCGATGCCCGCGTCCTGCAACGCCTTGATGCCGGTGCGTGCGGTGCCGGGGCTGGGGTTGGGCGAGCAGCGGGTGGTGGTCGGGGCGGCGACGCCGCCGTTGCCGTCCAGTTCCCGGAAGTCGATGACGACGGTGACGCCGCTCAGGGCGTCCGCGCCGGTGCAGACGCCGTTGTAGCCGGCCGCCGCGGCCGAGGGCGCGACGGCCACCGCGGTCGTCAGCGACACGGCCAGCGCGGACAGGACGGACAGGACTCGTCTCACGGTGCTGCTCCCTGGTGGTTCTTCCTGCGTGCGGTGGAACGTCCGAGTGCGAAACCGATCACCAGGGCCAGCGCGACCCCTCCCAGCGCCGCGGTCGACCACGCCCGCGCCGAGGTCGAGGCGACGGGCTGCGCTTCGGGGTGGGGCTTCCGCTCGGCCAGCGGCAGCCGCACGACCGGGGCGACCGGTGAGCCCTCGGCCTCGACCCAGGAGCGCCCGGCCAGGCCGGGGGCCGCGGCGAGGCTGGTGGCGAAGTCCGCCGCGCCGTCGGGTCCGGGCAGGCCGCCGTCGTCGAGCAGCAGCGTGCCCAGCGACCGCGCCGCGGTGTCCGCGTTCAGGCCCGCGGTCCGCCGCCCGGCGGCGACGGTCGCGCTGAGCGCCACGTCCGCACCCGCGTCGCCGTTCACGACGAGGCCGTCCGGTGCGGTGCGGGCGCCCAGCGCCCTCGCCCCGTCGACCAGGGCCGCGGTGCGCTCGGGCGACCAGTCCCCCGGCGCGGTGTGGCCGGTCTCGCCGTCGTCGTGGCCGCGCAGGTTCAGCGCGGTGACCGCGGCGGCGGTGGCGGCGAGGTCACCGGTCCCGCAGTCCTCGCCGACCAGGTCGAGGGGGAACGAGCCGTCCGCGCACCGCGCGTCGACCAGCAGGTCGACGGACTTCCCGGCGTCGCCGCCGGCCGCGACCGTCGCCGCGACGGCCCAGGCGTGGCGGCGCACCGACTCGTCGGTGTCGGCGAAGGACCCGGTGTCGGTGAACCGACCGTCGTCGCCGCGCAGGCCCGCCAGGTCGGCGGAGAGCCGGTCGACGGTCGCGGCGAGGTCCGTCGGGGCGTCGTCCTCGTCCTGGTCGAAGCGGGCGACGAGCAGCAGCTTGGCCAGCGGTTCGGCGTAGGCGGCCTCGCCCTCCTCGTACGGCACGCCGTGCGCGTGGGCGTCGACGGACTCGGGCCGCAGCAGGAACCGGGTGGCGCGCTCGACGGCCTCCGGTTGTTCGCCCAGCGCGCGCAGGGCCAGCACCACGTCCGCGGTGGCCTCGTAGTCCACGAACGTCGTCCCGCCCTCGGTGACCTCGACGTGGTCGCCGCCGACGAGCCCGCCCGCCAGGTAGGCGCCCAGGCGACCCGCGGGGGCCGAACCGCTCGGCTGCGCCGCAGGGGCCGGGCCGAGCACGGCGCCGCGTCGCGAACCGGGTGGGGGAGCGGGGTTCCCCGCCTGCCTGACGACCGTCACCGTCGAGGTCGCGGGCGTCGGGGGAGCCGTGGTGGTCGGCGACGTCGTGGCGGTGGTGCTCGGCGGCTCCTCCTGCGGCACCCGTCCCCGGGCCAGTTCGTAGAAGCCGACCTGGGCCAGGCCCATCGCGGCCTGCGCCCCGGCGCGGACCCAGGTGTCGACCGGCCCGAGCCCGTCGACCTTGGCGCCCTGGTAGTGCTCGGGGTGGTAGCCGATCGCGCCGACCTCGCCGGCCAGCGCGGTGCCCGCGTCGGCCTCGGTGACCTGCGCCGACTTCAGGTACGCCACCCCGCGCGCCACGTGGGCCTCTGCGCCGCCCGCCTCGGCCAGCGCCTGCACGACCAGGCCGGTGCTGTTGGTGTTGGGCGCCTCGGTGCCCACACCGCCGCCCCACCCGCCGCCCGCGGTCTGCTCCTCCTTCAACCACGCGACGGCCTTGTCGATCGGCCGGTCCAACCCCCGCACGCCCGACTCGCGCGCGGCCAGCAGCGCGGACAGGGCGATGCCCGTGGAGTCGCGGTCCGGTGGCGCCTTGTCGTGGGGAACGCCCTCGTCGCAGGTGGACAGCCTGTACCCGGCTGGGTTGACGTGCTCGCCGGTGTCCCCGGGTGCGGCGGGGACGTACTCGTAGAAGATCCGGAAGTAGCCGTCCCGGCACTGCTGGGTCAGCAGCCGGTCGAGGGCGAGCTGGTCGTGCTCGCCCGCGACGGCCAGGCCGATGACGCCGAGCGCCTGGCCGAAGGTGTTGGCGTTGTTGCTCACCGAGTCGGCGAAGTCCGGGTTCTTCGAGTAGTCGCTGACCCGGCCCTTGTCCGGACCCGAGCGCCTGATCGCGGCCCGGGTCTCGGCGACCATGTCGTAGCCGTCGACGTTCCGCGGGTCGCGGCCCGCCACCTGCGCCGCCACCAGCACCTTCGCCGCCGCCCCGCCGACGATGATCGCGTCGAAGCCCTGCCCGGGGGCGTAGCCGTCCCAGGTGAAGTAGTCACTGGCGTGGCCCTGGTCGTCCAGGTGGCCGATGATCGGCTCGGCCAGGTGGCCCTGCCCGGTCGCGTGGGCGGCGAACAGCACGTCGATCATGAGGCCGTGGTCGGGGAACGGGCTGCCCAGCGGGTTCTCCAGCGTGCCGTCCGCGGAGAGCTGCCCGGCCAGCCACCGCGCGGCAGCCACCGCGGCGGGGTGGTCGGGGGCCGCGGCCGCGACCCCGGGGGCGCTTGAGGCGATCAGCACGGCAACGGCCGGCACCAGTGCGGACGACCGGCGTCGACCGCGGGACACGGATCGACACCACATCGTGGTCGTCACCCCTGCTTCTCGCGACAGTGGTAGGACAGTGCGCCTGCTCGTCCGGCGACCCGACTCGCCGCCTGAACAAGGCGGCCCACGGTTGCGCGACAGTGCCGGATTTCGACCGGCTTCCCCGTCCGAGCAGGGGTGTGGAGTTGTGGTTGCCGGCGTGCCATCGCCCGCGGCGCGCCGACCATAACACCCACAGGGACAGGGCAGACCGCGTGCTTTCGGCTGCTTCGGTGTTCCGCGCCCGGTCCTCCCGGGGATCGCCCACTGCGGCGAGCGCTGGTCCGGTGTCGGTCGGGACGCGGGGACGCGTCCGCGTCGTGCACCTGCCGCCGCTCCTGGCCGACCTGCTCGACGACACCACCCCGGCGCGCGGTTCGTGTTCACCGGGCTCGACGGCGGCTTCCGCCGGCGTTGTGCTCACCGGACTCCAGACCCGCCGGGGGCAGACCGGGAGCACCCCACCATGACCACCTTCGCAAATGCGGAGGTGGTCAAGATCGCCTGCTCCTCATTTGCTCCCACAACGATCAACGGCCTGTCGAGTATAATCCTCGACAGGCCGTTGACCTGGTAAAACTCACTGTGGGCGATACAGGGATCGAACCTGTGACCTCTTCGGTGTGAACGAAGCGCTCTCCCGCTGAGCTAATCGCCCGTATTCGGTTCCCGCTCCCGCTCTCGCGGTGTGGTCATACCTTACAACATCATCCGCGAGAACCAAAAATCGGGCTCTCCAACCACGCCCAGTCCAGTCCGAACCAACCGCCGACCAGGGAGAACGCCCCGAGCAGCCAGCAGGTGACCGCGACCACCAGCCCGGTGGCGGCGAGCACGAGCGCCTTCACCACGACGTTCTGCCGCTTGAGCCACGCGACCCACGCGTCGTAGTAGCGCTTGGCGAACCGCAGCACCCGTCCGGCCCACGCGAACTCGGTCGCCAGGATCGCCAGGCCCGCGAAGACGACCAACCACCCCGGACCGGGGTAGGGGATCATCAGCACGCCGCCCGCCAGCACCAGGCCGCCGACCACGCCGACACCGATGCGGTAGGCGAGGTTCAGCGCGGGGTTGCGGCGGAACCAGGGGCGGTACCCCGTCTCCTCGGCGGTCTTTTCGCGCTCCGTCGTGGTCATGCGCACATCATGGCCCATGACCGCCTCAGGTGGAGGCGACTTGACCGGCCGCGACCACATCCGTCGGCTCCGCGGGCATCGCGCGCCCCGGTTCCAGCGAGATGGCGAAGCCGGTGTGCCGGTGCGCGTCGGACGACCACCCGGCCAACCCCACCACCGAACCGTCCGGGGTGACGTCGAACACAGCCAGCGGCGCCGCCGGGTTCGTGCTCGTGCCCCACACCACGTAGGTGTGCTCCCGGTCGTTGGTGGAGAGGCGGGTCGGCACCACCGCGGCGCCGTCGTCGGCGGACAGCAGCACCGCCACCTCCTCGCCGGAACCCGTCCGCAGCACGGCCCGGCTCGCCGAAGGATCGGCCGCCAGCCGCAACGCGCCCTCCAGCCGGTCCGCCCGCTCACCCTGCGCCGCGACCTCGTCACCGAGCCGGTCCAGCCGCACCCCGGCCACCCCGCCCGCCGCGAGCACCGCGACCCCGGCCGCCGCCGCGAGCACCCGCCGCCACGTGCCGCCGCGACGTCGCCGGGTCTCCAGCACGACCGGCTCGGCCACCGGCCGCGGCCCGCTCTCCTGCGGTTCCTGCTCGACGGCGGCCATCAGCCGCGCCCGCAGCCGCGGCGGCGGGTCGAGCTGGGGGACCGACGCGCCGAGCGCCGCGGTCACCTCCTCGGTCGCGCGGATCGCCTCTCGGCACCGCGCACAGCCGGGCAGGTGGTCGCGCAGCCGCGCCTCCTCGTCCGGTTCGAGCGCGTGCATCGCGAACCCGACCGCGAGCTCCTCCTGGGGGCACCAGTCGCCCCGCCGCTCCCCGGTCACCGGTGTGCTCCCGTCGTCCAGCCCGGCGCGTCCCCGCCGGTCTCCCCAGCCCAAGCCGACCGCAGCGTCGTGCGCAACCTGCGGATCGCGGCGAACGTGCGCGACTTGACCGTGCCCAGGGGGATCCCGGTCAACGCCGCCACCTCGGCCTGCGTGTAGCCGCCCAGGTAGGCCAGGGCGATCACCTGCCGCTGGTCCTCGGGCAGCCCGCGCAGCGCCTCCCGCACCTGCGCCCCCACCACGCCGGTCAGCGCCGCGCTGTCCGCGCCCTCCACGGAGGGCGCGTTGCGCTCGGAGACCTCGTCGGTGAGCGGCACGTTCCGCTTGCGCTGGGTGTTCTCCCGGCGCACCGCGTCGACGGCCCGGTGGTGCACGACGGTCATCAGCCACGTGCTGAAGCCGCCCCGTGCCCGGTCGTAGCCCGAGGGGTTGCGCCAGAGCGCGAGAAAAGCCTCCTGGACCACGTCCTCGGCCAGGTCCGGGTCGACGCAAACACGCCGGGCCAGTGAGTACGCGGGTCTCGCGTACCGGTCGTAGAGTTCACCGAACGCGGCCCGGTCGCCCGTCGAGATCCGGCCGACGAGCTCGGCATCGGATGGTCGGCCGGGAGCGCCGGGCGGTGCCGATGGGGGTGAGCCAGCCACCAGAGAGGTCCTCACGTCCAACATTCGCGCAACAGCCGGTACCGGGTTCAGGTTAAACCCAGCAAGATGGGAGGAGCCTCATGGACCGGACACGCAGAGTATCTACACGGTGGCCCATCGGAGCGACATAGCCCCAATCGGGTGAGATACCGGCTAGAGTCGAGCGTTCCTCGCCACATAGCCGTCACAACAGGAGAGCTCGGTCGTTCCATAGGACCGGGAAGGGAGAAGAGGGTAACGACGATGCGCAATGATCACGTGACACTCCGCTCAACAGCGGTCTTCGACCTGTTGGCGCCGCGGACCCCGGCCGTCCCGGTACAGGTGGAGCTCCGCTACGACACGAAAGACCCGTACGCGGTGGTTGCGGCCTTCCGCACCGGCCGCGCCGGTTGGGTCGAATGGGTGTTCGCCAGGGACCTCCTCGCCGACGGCCTGATCGCCGACGCGGGAGACGGCGACGTCCGCATCCGCCCCGCCGCCGACGACCCCGAGGTCGTGGTGATCGAACTCAGCTCGCCCTCCGGCCACGCCATGTTCGAGGCGTCCGCGCAGGAGCTGGCCGACTTCCTCGACCGCACCTACGACGTCGTCGTGCCGGGCAACGAGCACCTCTGGGTCGACGTGGACGAGGCCCTGACCCACCTGATCTCCAACGACCTGACCTAAAAGTGCAGGTGGCGGGCCTGCCGGGGGCGTAGGGGGCCCCCGATTTGATCCTGCCGCGGGGCATGTAATAAAGTTCCTCTCGCACCGGGGAAGACCGGAACGAAGCCCCACAAGGGAAAGTTCCGCGAAATCCTGCGGGGCATGCGGATGTAGCGCAGTTGGTAGCGCATCACCTTGCCAAGGTGAGGGTCGCGAGTTCGAGTCTCGTCATCCGCTCGGCAGAGGTCCCTTGGGCTCAGGCCAAACCCCTGAGTGCTAGCCTTCAGGTGGTCTTGGCGGAGTGGCCGAGTGGCTTAGGCAAGGGCCTGCAAAGCCCTGTACACGGGTTCGATTCCCGTCTCCGCCTCGGACGATTAGCTCAGCGGGAGAGCACTACCTTGACACGGTAGGGGTCACTGGTTCAATCCCAGTATCGTCCACTAGTTATATATGCAGGTCAGACAGCCGGTCGGTGATCTTCACCGATCGGCTTTTTGGCTGTCGTGGGAGCAAATTGGGAGCAGATGATCTTGGTGTGATCAACTGCACCGTATGTGGTCACCCCTCCGTTCGGTGTAGAGGTCACCACCGATCGCTCCCACCGCCGCTGCAGCCCGTCCAGCATGGCGTCGACCATGACCTGGGTCACGTGGGAGTAGGTGCCCCGGATGCCCGGCATCCGGTGGCCCAGCCGCTTGTGCTGGAGAACCTCCGGAACGCCGTCCTCGATGAGCCAGGTTTTGTGGGTGTGACGTAGGTCATGGAAGTGCAGGCCGGGTAGGACGGGTGCCCAGCCGCGTCGGGTGTCGCCGCCGACGATCGGTAGCCAGGTGCGGCGTCGGAAGTTGGTTCGGCGCAGCAGCGCGCCGTCTGCTCCGGTGAAGACGTGCTCGCGGAGCCGCTCGTTCTGCTCGGCGTGGTGGGTTTTGAGCAGTTCGACGAGGAACGGCGGTAGATGGACGGTGCGGGCGCTGGCCTTGGTCTTGGGTGGTCCGAGTTCGAGTCGGCCGTTGACTTCTTGCAGTGCGCCGTCCTTCGGGTCGACGGTGATGGTGCCGCGGGTGAGGTCGACGCGGTGCCGGCGCAGTCCGGCCAGTTCGCCCCAGCGCAGGCCCGTGTACGCGGCTGTGACGACCAGCACGGCCGTGGCGGGGGAGCATCGCTGGGCGATGGTGCGGACCTGCCACGGCGATGCGTGAGGTCGCTCGTCGTGGTCGCCGGTGTCAACCCGCAACCGTCGGCAGGGGTTGGCGCCGATGAGTCCTTCGTCCACCGCGTCGCCGAGCAGCATCGACAACAGCGTCACCACATCGCCCACGGTGCGTTCGGCCAGGGAGCGTCGCAGGGTTTTGATCCAGCCTTTGACGGTCATGCGGCTGATCTCTTTGAGTGGTGTGTCGCCGAACTTGGGGAGGATGTGGTTGCGCAGGTGTGAGTCGTATTTGGCCTGGGTGGTGGGGCTGACGTCGTGGGCTTCGCGCCAGGTCGGGACCCATTCCCGTAGGGGGAGGTCGCCGAGGGTGGGGTCGACGAAGGTGCCGCGGCGTAGGTCGGATTCGATGTCGCGGGCTCGGTCCTTGGCGGTGGTGTGGTGGGTGAAGCCGGTTTCGGAGGCGAGTGTCCCGTCGGGGGTGCGGTAGCGGACGCGCCAGGCGGGGCCGTGTTTTTCCACCCATGCCATGTCGGACTCCCTGTCGGTCGAGTTGGTGGTGCGCCCGTGGTCGGGCAGCGGATATGGACGCTCCATACAGGACAGATGTCAAGCCGTATGTGGTCACCAGGGCCGAGATGAGTCCCGGTTGACCACCGGATTTCTTGGCTCTTTCGGGCGAGATGGTCGCGGGGCGGGGCCGTTTACCGGGTCGTGCGGTGGTGTGGCGGACGAAGGCCGCGGGCGCCCTGGGCGGTGATGGCGTGCAGGTCGGCTGCGGAGAACCGCAGGTGCTTGCCCGGGAATGTGCACGGCACCTGGCGTCTGCCGGCCCGGCGGCGAAGCCAGGACTCCCTCACCGCCAACACCTCCGCCGCCCGCGCCGGGGTGTACAGCCGCAACACCGACTCCGTGTCCTCGGCGCCGCTCGCCACCACCGGGTTGTATCGGTGTTGAGGTGGTGTGTCGCAGGTTCCGACAGGGAGCGACGACGGGGAAGTGGACGGCCTTCGCGTGGTCGGTGTCGTGGGCTTGGACGAGGAGCGATCGGACCGGTTCATAAGCGACCTCCGCGGCGACTGGGGCGTGTCCGTCGTCGACGGGGATGTCGAGGACACCCCTGAACTCCGTCTGCGGTCCCTTCGGGGACAGTCGATCACCGGATCCGTCGCCCGTTCCACCCAGCAGGGTGAACGGGCATGCACTGCCGACCTCCGGTGTTCCGTGGTCGTGTCCCTCCGCACGGGAAAGGATCGGCTGGCACCGCTTGGCCGCAGCTTGGTCGAAGCGCGCAGATGCTCGGACTAAGAATTTATACAAAGACTATGACTTCAGTGTTGACAAAAATTGATCTCTTGTGGAGAGCTGCGGTGTCGTAGGATGTGGCACGACGCGAAAACGCGTGGACGTACATGGACGGCTCTTTTGGTGGGGACGGTGTCGCGAGGTTCGGAACCCGGAGCGTGTCACGACACGCCGGAAGGTTCCCAACCGATCGATGGCGCGTCATCCCGCCCTGTGGGAATTCTGCTGCCTGACATCCTGTCTGGATGGGTGTCTACGCTGGTCGTGCAGGGCAGCGCTGGCCCTCCGGGACCAGCGAGGATCGCAACCTGTCCACGGTGCTCGATCAGCTCGACGACTACGAGCAGCGCTGGCCCTCCGGGACCAGCGAGGATCGCAACAGCGCCGCGGCGTTCTTGCGGCCCAGCTTGGCCACGCAGCGCTGGCCCTCCGGGACCAGCGAGGATCGCAACACCATCCGCGCCCGGACGAAGCGACCAGGTGACGGGCAGCGCTGGCCCTCCGGGACCAGCGAGGATCGCAACGAGTACCCCTTGCGCCTCAGCGCCCGATACACGCGCGCAGCGCGGCCCTCCGGGACCAGCGAGGATCGCAACCGCTACCTCGCCGACGAGGGCGATGACCTGGACCGCAGCGCTGGCCCTCCGGGACCAGCGAGGATCGCAACTTCGAGTGAGGAGGCTCCTGTGATCTGGGCGACCGTGCAGCGCTGGCCCTCCGGGACCAGCGAGGATCGCAACTACTACCGGGACCCGCGCGTGGCGGGCGCCATGATGCAGCGCTGGCCCTCCGGGACCAGCGAGGATCGCAACCTCGGCTACGCGGAGTGGCCGCAGGTGGTGCGCGGCAGCGCTGGCCCTCCGGGACCAGCGAGGATCGTAACGTCGTCGAGACCCAGCAGCAGAACACCAAGCTCTAGCAGCGCTGGCCCTCCGGGACCAGCGAGGATCGCAACTTGGAACCGACCGAGGCGTCGGTAGCAGCCAGCGGCAGCGCTGGCCCTCCGGGACCAGTGAAGATCGCAACTGTGACCCGCATGGCGGTTGGGCTTATAAATAGGGCAGTGCTGGTATATCGAAATACAACTGAAATAGTTCCTGCGTCCGCAACTGTTCCTCTGGTGCGGCCTTAGCGCCCGGCGCTCCTGACCCTGAACTGGGGTCAAGGGGGCGCAGTTTCAAATCCTGTCGTCCTGACGGCCAAGAGGGTCTTCGCAGGTCAGGCACTGCGAGGACCCTCGTTTTTGTAATCTTGGTTCGTTCTTCGAGGTCGAGCATGCCGCTCAGTGATACCTTGACTCGGAGGGGCCACCGCGATGCTCCTGCTGGACTTGGACAAGATCACCACCGGCCTGTCGAAGACCTGGGCCGGGTACCTGCGGGACTGGGACCGGACCCTGCGTTCGGCCAACCACCCGGAGACGACCCGCTACAACTACCTGCTCGCCGCCGCTCAGTTGGCGCGGTACCTGGCCGAGCACTCGCCCGACCCGGACGCCGACGACGACCCGTGCGTGGTGACCAAGGGCCACGTCGAGGCGTTCCAGGCGTGGCTGATCGACACCCGCTCGGCCGCCAACAAAGGGTTGCAGCAGTTCTTCAAGTGGCTGATGGTCAATGGGGAGGACATCGACCGCTCGCCGATGGAGCGGGTCAAGCAGTCCAAAACCGGCCAAGAAGCTCATCCCCGTCATCCGCGACGACGACACCAAGAGGGTCCTGGGCACCTGCAAGGGCAAGGACTTCGTCCAGCTGCGCGACGAGGCGATCATCCGCCTCTACTGCAACACCGGCGCGCGGCTGTCCGAGGTCGGCAACCTGACCCTGGCCGACCTGGACATGAGCACCGACTCGGCGCACTACCACGCCAAGGGCAACAAGGACCGCCGCGTCCACTTCGGCCCCAAGACCGCCCGCGCCCTGAGTCGCTACCTGCGGGCCCGCGCCAAGCACAAGGGAGCCGACCTGCCCGACCTGTGGCTGGCCGACTGCGGCGTCCGCCGCCTGGCCCCCAACGGCATCAAGATCATGCTCAAGCGGCGCGGCCTGGCTGCCGGCCTGACCGGCGTCCACGCCCACCGCTGGCGCCACAACTTCGCCCACGAGTGGAAGCGCGCCGGCGGCGATACCGGTGACCTGATGCTGCTTCTCGGCTGAACTTCCGAGGACATGTCCCGCCACTGCGGAGCCAGTGCCGCCGCAGAACGCGCCCAGGAGACCCAACTCCGTATGGGAGTCGGCGGACATGTCTGAGGTCAAGGCGTGTTGAAAGATCATGCGGGAATGAATCCGCCCGGCTGGTCACTCCGTTTTGGGGGCAACCATGGTGATCATGGGCACCGTCGTGAGCTGATGTTGATCTTCGGTTTCGCCAGTGTGCTGAACCTGGTGTTCCGGCCAGGGGCGTCGGTGCGGGTGGCACCGTTGGTGGTGCGCGCGGCCAGCCTGTCCCCGCTCGGGGTGCTGCCCGGTATCCGAAACCTGGTGGGCGTCAACGAAGGTGAATGGAAGGCGGTATATATCGTGGTACACTTTTGAGGCGATCTTGGAGGTCAGGTGGTGGAGCAGTCCGACGTCGCCGCACAGCCGCGGATGCTGGTGCTCGCGCGTGACTCGCGCGGGTTGAAGCAGGGCGACGTGGCTGAGGCCATGAAGGCGCTGGAGGGCCACGGGTCGAAGGTGAGCCAGGCGTACGTCAGTCGGGCGGAGGCTGGTCGACTGACGGTGTCCGGTGATCGACTTGAACTGTATGCCTGCGCCCTCGGCTACCCGCCTGGGTTGCTGGTTGTGCGTGAGGCGGAGGTCGGGGCGGGTCCTGGGCTGGTCCACCACCGAAAGAAGCAGGCGGTGGCAGCGCCTGACCTGCGCCGCATTCACGCGGTGCTCAACCTGACCCGCATCCAGCTCAAGGGCCTGCTCGGTGATGTGCCACGCGTCGTCAAGCTCTCGATCCCGCAGATCCCGGTGGACGACTACAGCCCGCCCGAAGAAGCCGCCGGCATCGTTCGAGCGGAGTGGGGGATCCCACGCGGACCGCTGGACTCCGTGCTGTCCTTGGTGGAAGACGCTGGCGGGCTGGTGCTGCGGCGCGCCCTGGTCGCCCCGGTGCCGCTGGACTCGGGCAACGAGAGCGTGCCGGTGGATGCGATCAGCGCGTGCGCGGCGGGGGAGGACCCGGTCGTGCTGCTCAACTCCGGCACTCCCGGTGACCGACAGCGCTTCACACTGGCCCACGAGCTCGGTCACATGGTGATGCACTCCACGCCGCATCCCGACCAGGAGAAACAGGCCAACCGCTTCGCCGCGGAACTGCTGATGCCCGCCGCCGACATCCGGGACGAGTTCCGGGGCATCGTCGACCTGCGGCTGCTGCTGTCGCTGAAGCAGCGGTGGAGGGTTTCGATGTGGGCGTTGCTGCGCCGGGCGCGCACGCTCGGGGTGATCAGCGACTGGCAGCACCGCACCCTGGCGGTCGAGATGTCCAGTATCGGTTACCGCACGACGGAGCCGGATCCGCTCGACAACGAGCGGCCTGTCGCCGTGCGGTCGCTGGTGGACTGGCACCTGAGCATGGGCGCGGGTGCGGACGACCTCGCCCGGATGACCCGACTGACCCCTGACGAGTTCACCAGGCTCTACCTGGACGACACCGGCACCGAGGAGAGCGGCACCGGTGAATCGTTCGCACCGCCGATCACCGCGGAGGTCTCATCGTGACCAACATGTCCCCTGCCAACCTGCCCGCTCCGCGTCCTCCCACCGACGAAACCCAAGCCCGTGCGGCCGCACTGCACGCGTTGGGCCTGCGACCCGCACCGGCTGCCCCGCCAGGGCCGATCGGGGAGCTGACCGACCGGGTGTTGGTCCACACCAACCTCGATACCGACCGCGGCACGCTCATGCCGTTGCTCGCGGACGTCGACGGACTGGTGCTCAGCGGCAAGAAGGCGTGCAAGGCCGTCCGCGAGTTGCGCCGCAGTCGCTACCAAGGACTGCTGCTGGCCGACCCAGAGGGCTACGCGAGTGCGGCGGCCACTGCGGAGGAACCCTTTGTCCTGCCTTCGGGGGGCTTGTTCGGAGCCTCGCTGAGCGATGTGCTGCAGGGGCAGAGGGACGCGGGCGTGACCGCCGTGATGACCCCGACCGCGTACTTCCGCGCGGGCGAGATCGGCCCGCTCAAGGCGGCGGCCAAGATCGTGGCTGCCCTTGATAGCGACGACGTGCTTTTCAGCGTCCCGATCGACGTCGCCTGGCTCAGCAACGACCACATCGACTCGCTGATCGCTGTGCTCAAGCGCCTGGCCCTCCCCAAGGTCGTCCTGCTCGGCGGGCAGTTCGACCCGCTCAAGCGCTACAAGTCCGCAGTCGCCAACCTGAGGCGCCTGGTCGCCGAAGCCGGTCACGTCGCCGTCTTCCGCACCGATCTCACCGCCTTCGACGTCCTGAGCCACGGTGCCTTTGCGGCGTCGATCGGTACCGGCGGAAGTCGGCGCCACGTGGTGCCGTTCGGTCAGTTCGCGCGGTCCAGCGGTAAGGAACCGGACTACTCGCCGAGCGTGTTGCACCCCGAGCTCATGTCCTTCCACAAAGGCAGTCTGCTCGCCGAGCGCTTCGGCAACACTCGGCCACCCCAGACCTGTCCCTGCCCCGCGTGCGCCGGTCAGGGCCTGGACAGGTTCACTGACAAGTCCGATCGCGATGCCGCCCATGCCCACGGAATCCGCATCTGGACTCCGTGGATCGCGGAGATGCACCGGTACCGCGTGCTGGCCGAACGTGCGGAGTGGTGGAAGCGGCGTTGCGCCGACGCGGTTGCCCACTGCGGCATCGTCAACGCGCTGATCGAACAGGAAGGCGCGTTCAACGCCCCCAACACGCTCAAGGCATGGTCTGAGTTGCCCGCGTGGTGGGCTCCGGCATCGTCGGATAGCCGGTCGCGCACGCCGTGATCTCGGCATAGACCTGCTCGGCGAACCGCCACTGCGCCGGGGTGTGCCGCCTGCGGGTGTACTGGCCGGGCTCGACCAGGACCTCCAACCGCTGACCATCCAGCACGGCGACACCGCACCCGTAGAACGACGCCCGGACGTCGAGTTCGCTCGGATCCCCCGGCACGGTGGGAAGCAGGACCATACGCGTGCAAAACGGGGCGAATCGACCTGCGCGCCTCAACCCGACCTTCCAATCCCTGGCGGTCACGACGGCGAGGTGAACCGACAGCGGCGGTACCGCTCGACGTACGAGGTGACCGCCTTCGACGTCGACCGCGCCAGGTGGGCAGCGACGGAGGATGCCTCGTTCCCGCTCCGTCAGGTCCTCCAGTGCGACCGGCAGCCCCGCGGGCATGCCCATGAGCACGTCCAGGACCGCCAGGTCCGTCAACGGTGAGAACTGCTCCGTGGCACGTCGGGAAGCCTCCACCTCGTCGAGCTCGTAGACAAGTCCCGCTACCGACCCGAACAGCGTCACGATCGCGCTCCGGGCGAGGCGGGTGTCCCGGCTCGAACCGGTCGCCGACGTGCTCTTGGCGGCACGAACGGCCGCCGCCAGCGCAGTCGTGGTCACGATGCCTTCACCTCGATCGTCGCGAGTTCTTCCGCCAGCGTGCGCAGGGACTGCCACACAGCACCCTCGGTCCTGCGGTACCAGCGACGACGATCAGGCAACTGCCGGGGTAGTTTCTCCGCAAGGCCCGCTTGGAGCAAATCCCCGACCGGCCCGTAGTACACGCTCGCCGACACCCCCTGCTCGTTCGCGAGCGCCGAAAGGTTCACGCCCTCCTCCGCGGCGGTGGCCAGAGCGGCCAGCAACTCCAGCTTGTACCGGTTCCCGAACACCAACAACGACGCCCGGCGTCTTGGTGGGCACTCGGCGAGGGACATGAGCCGAGAATAATGAATCGTGAATCGCGAATCAACCGCAGTCTTGGTGGTTGGACCGGTCGGTGGATGGCCGACCTCTGACGTGGAGCGGCGCGGCATCGTGCCAGTTCGGGACGGGTGGCGTTCAGCCGCAGTCGCAGCTACACCCGGAACCGGATGCCGAACTGGTCGATCGTGTCGGCTGGTCGGACCCGACGGCGGTGTCGAACAGGGCCCGCGAGGTCGGGGTCGGCCGCGCACCGACCACCGATGCCACCTGCTCCCGCTATCGAGGACGAACAGCGTCGGCGTCGAGGACACCCGGACCTCGATGTGGACGTGGCTGTTCGAAGGCTGATCAGTCGGTGTGCGGGTCGGTGGTCGGTGGGCAGCAGCTCCCGAGGTGGGCTTGGAGTTCGGTGAGCGCGGCGGTGATGCCGGTGGGGTTGGGGCGGTAGTAGACGGTCTTGCCGTCGCGGCGGGCAGTGAGCAGGCCGCCTTGGCGCAGGGCGGAGAGCTGCTCGCTGGCGGTGGAGTGGGCGATGCCCAGGCGTTCGGCGGCTTGGCCGACGGTCAGTTCGGCGTTGCCGGCGAACTCCAGCATGAGCTGCTGGCGGCTCTCGCTGGCCAGGGCCTTGAGAAAGCGGCGGGACGCCTCGCCGAGTTCGACCACGAGGTCATGATGACTACCATATCGTCATTTCGCGAACTCCCAATACTATCGATCTATGTCGATGGTTGAGGTGTTGGTGATCGGTGCTGGCCAGTCGGGTCTGGCAGCCGCGCACGCGGTGAAATTCGCAGGTGGAAGCCCGGTGGTGCTGGAGGCGGGAGACCGGCCGACGGGGTCGTGGGCGGGCTACTACGACAGCCTGACGCTGTTCTCGCCCGCCCGGTACAGCGCGCTGCCGGGCCTGGCGTTCGGCGGTGATCCGGACCGGTACCCGCACCGGGACGAGGTGGTGGCCTACCTGGCGCGGTACGCCGAGTGGCTGGGGGTGGAGATCCGCGCCGAGCAGCGGGTGGAGAAGGTCGTGGCCGGTGCGGGCGGGTTCGAGGTGGTCGTGGCCGGTGGTGAGCGGGTGGCGGCTCGGCGGGTGATCGCGGCGACCGGGGGATTCGGCGCGCCTTACCGGCCGGCGTTGCCGGGGTTGGAGCGGTTCGCCGGCGCGGTGGTGCACGCGGCGGAGTACCGGAACCCGGAGCCGTACGCCGGGAAGCGGGTCGTGGTGGTGGGTGCGGGCAACTCGGCGGTGCAGATCGCCCACGAGTTGGCGGCGGAAGCGCGGGTGACGTTGGCCAGCCGTAAGCCGGTCCACTTCGTCAACCAGCGTCCGTTGGGGCGGGACGTGCACTGGTGGTGGTCGGTGACCGGGGTGGACCGGGCACCGGTCGGGCGGTGGTTGCCCCAGCAGTTCTCCACCCCGGTGTTGGACGAGGGCATTTATCGGGCCGCGATCACGGCGGGTCGGCCCGACCATCGGCCGATGTTCACCGGCCTCGACGGTGACGCGGTCACCTGGTTCGACGGCATCCGTGAACGGGTCGACGCGTTGATCCTGGCCACCGGGTACCGGCCGGGACTGGGGTACTTGGAGGCGATGGGCGCGTTGGACGCCAATGGCTACCCCCGGCACCGCTCGGGCCTGTCGACCACCCATCCCGGGCTGGGGTTCGTGGGGTTGGAGTGGCAGCGCAGCCTGTCTTCGGCGACGTTGCGCGGTGTCGGGCCGGACGCCCGCTACGTCGTGCGGCGCCTGGGCCGGTGACCGGCGGCTGCCGGCCGTGATGTCCGGGATGCTTTTGTCGGTGGGTGGGCGTACGTTGCCCGGCCATGGGCAGGAAGCCGGTGCAGCAGGTCGGCGTGGGCGAGCGGGTGGAGGCGTTCCGCGTGCAGGCCGCGAAGGTGCGCACCCACCCGCTGTTCGCGACCGCGGTGTACTCGTTCTCGTTCACGATGGTCGGCTCGCCGCAGGGGAGCAGGTTCCTGTTCCCGCCCGCCACTGAGGACCAGCAGCACTACCTGGCCTCGGTGCTGCGCCCGTTCCTGTCCCAGAGCGACATGGTCTCGCTCGGAATCTGCTTCGGCCAATTCCGGCAGGGGTGCACCGATCCGTTGATCGCCAAGGGGTTCGACGATCTGCGGGAGGACTACAACAGGGCCCGCAAGAGCGTGCTGTTCGCCACGACCGGCACGTGGAGGGAGGGGGAGGCGCCGCCGGACAGGGTCTACACGGACTGGGAGGTCGCCGAGGCCATGCTCTACGGCGGTGGCTTGGTGCACGTGCAGCCCGAACCGCGGCGACTGCTCAAGGCCCTGGCGGGACCGGCCAGCGCCGAGTGGAACAACCAGGCGGTGATGCGCCTGTTCCACACCGTCGGAACCACGGCCCTGCGAGTCGACGGCCTGCTCGACCTCGCTCAACAGCAGGGTGCCCTGCCGTCCTGATGCCGGTGGCCCGCACGGACCACCGGAACCGGGGTGATCCGTCAGGCCGGCTGGTCGAGCAGTTCGGCCAGCAGGCCCCGCACACGGCGGTCGATGTCGTCGCGGATCGGTCGCACGGCCTCGACGCCCTGGCCGGCCGGGTCTTGGAGCTCCCAGTCGAGGTAGCGCTTGCCGGGGAAGACGGGGCAGGTGTCGCCGCAGCCCATGGTGATGACGACGTCGGAGGCTTCGACGGCCTCGGTGGTGAGCTTCTTGGGCACCTCGGCGGTGATGTCCAGGCCCCACTCGGCGAGGGCCTGGGCGGCGGCGGGGTTGACCTGGTCGGCGGGCGCGGAGCCGGCGGAGCGGACCTCGACGCGGCCCAAGCCGTGGTGCTGGAGCAGCGCGGCGGCCATCTGGGAGCGCCCGGCGTTATGGATGCAGACGAACAGGACCTCGGGCTTGCGGTTCAACGCGGTTGTCCTTCGGTATCAGGTGGTGATCGGCTACGCAGTGGGGTGGACGGCGGGTGCGAGGCGTTCGACGCGGTCGGCCAGGTCGCGGAAGGCGGTGTCGAAGGCGTCCTCGGTGCCGACGGCCGCCGGGTCCGGCACGGACCAGTGCAGCCGGTCCGTGCGGTCGGCGCCGAGTTCCTCGTGGGCGTTGTCGCACACGGCGACGACCAGGTCGTCGGGCTGGAGCACCTCGTCGAGGTGGTGGGTGCGGGCACGGGGCAGCGACAGGCCGTGGGCGCGGGCGGTGGCCAGGGCCAGTGGGTGCACGCGGTCGGCGGGCCGGGTGCCCGCGCTCGCGGCGGGCACCGGGCTGCGCTCCTTCCACAGCGCGGCGGCCAGTTGCGAGCGCGCGGAGTTGCGGGAGCACACGAACACCACGCGCGGCGCCCGGCGGAATCCGGTGGGGACCAGATCGGTGAACACGGTGGTGCGCAGCCGCAGGTAGGTGCGGCGGTGGTCGCCCTCCGAGCGCGACCGCTCGACGACCCCGGCCTGCTCCAGCAGCTTGACGTGGTGGGCGAGCAGGTTGCTGGGCAGCCGGAGTTCGCGGCCGACCTCGCTGGGGGAGGCGTCGCCGAGCAGCAGCAGTTCCACCACGGCCAGGCGGGCGGGTTCGCCCAGAGCCGCGTGCAGGCGCGCCCGCTCCACCAGGTCCGAAGGCCAGTCAGTGCTCATTGACTCAATGCTGCTTGAGGCGGAATGTCCGCGTCAACCCGGTGCGATCGACACCACCCGTGCTCGCGCGCCCACGCCTGCGCCGCCGTCTGCACCGCGTCGAACGGGCTGCCCAGCGGCGGCGTGTAGGACAGGTCGAGGTCTTCGAGGTCGGGCACGGTCATGCCGTGGTGCAGGGCGGTGGCGAAGGTGTCGACGCGCTTGTGCACGGCGCTGTCGAGGTGGCCGACCAGTTGGGCGCCGAGGAAGCGGCCGGTGCCGGTGTCACCGGTGACCCGGATGTGGATGCCGTGGGCGCCGGGGTAGTAGCGCTTGTGGTCGTCGGCCACCGTGGCGACGGTGGCCGGGCTGAACCCGCCCGCCTCGTGCTCCCGCAGCCCGGTGCGGGCGATGACCAGGTCGAACACCTTGAGCACCTGGGTGCCCAACGAGCCGGCGAACTCGCGGTCGCCGCCCAGGGCGTTCTCGCCGGCGATGCGGCCCTGCTTGTGCGCCGTGGTGCCCAGCGGCAGGTAGGTGTCGGTGCCCAGCACGCGGTGGTGGGTGTGGACGCAGTCGCCGGCGGCGTAGACGTTGTCGACGCTGGTGCGCATGTGGCGGTCGACGGCGATCGCGCCTCGTACGCCCAAGGCGACGCCGGCGGTCTCGGCGAGGGCGGTGTCTGGGCGCACGCCGACGACGACGAGCACGAGGTCGGTGCGCAGGTCGAGGTCCTGGTTGCCGGTGACCAGCAGGCCGTCGTCGGTCTTGGTGATGCGCTGCACGGTGGTGCCGGTGCGCACGTCGACGTCGTGGGCCCGCAGCTCGTCGGCGACCAGGGCGCCGAGCTCGGGGTCGACGGTGGGCAGGACCTGGGGCAGCCGCTCGACGACGGTCACCCGCAGGCCGCGGGCGTGCAGGGCCTCGGTCATCTCCAGGCCGATGTAGCCGGCGCCCACGACGACCGCGGACTTCGGGGCCCGGCCCAGGCTCGCGGTGAGGTCGAAGGTGTCGTCCATGGTGTGCAGCAGGTGCACGCCGTCGGCGGGGCCGAGGTCGTCCAGGCCGGTGATCGGCGGGCGGACGGGCACGGCGCCAGTGCCCACCACGAGCTTGTGATAGCCGACTTCGTGGGTGCCGGTGGCGTCCCGCACGGTTACGACCTGGCGTCTCGGGTCGATCGACAGCGCGCGGGTGTCCAACCGCAGATCCAGCCCGGCGTCCTCCAGGTCGGTGCGGGTGCGGTGGGCCAGCGATCGCCAGTCCGGGACGTCGCCGGAGACGTGGTAGGGGATGCCGCAGATGGAGAAGTTCGGGTAGGCGTCGGCGACCACCAGCAGCGGTCGTGCGGTCGGATCCAGTTCGCGGGCGCGCAGTCCCGCGCTGATGCCCGCGTCGCTGCCCCCGATCACCACCAGGCGCGTCATGGAACTCGTTTCTCGCAGAAGTGGATCCGCCGTCGTAGCTCGGCGGGTTGACTCCAACGCTAAGGCTCAACGAGTATTGAGTCAACAAACACTGACTGAAATTGTTGGGGGTCCGGCCATGCCGACGACGCACGAGTACCGGCGCAACGACCTGAGCGTCGACCAGCAGTTGGCGCTGCGCACCGCGGCGTCCCGCCTGCGCGAGGCGTTCGACGGGGTCTTCGGTGCGGAGACCATCGAGCGGTTCCTGTACTCCAGCTACGGCCGGTTCGCCGCGGGCAGCACCGTGGCCAACTACCTGCCCCTGCTGGCCGAGCGCTTCGCCCGGCAACGCCTGCACGCGCTGGCCCGGGTCGAGGGGCGCCAGCGGGACGGCAAGCCCGCCGTGCTGTTCCTGTGCGTGCACAACGCCGGGCGCAGCCAGATGGCCCTGGGCTTCTTCCGGCACCTGGCCGGTGACGGCGCCGTGGCGTGGTCGGGCGGCTCCGAGCCCGGTCGCGAGATCAATCCGGCGGCGGTCGCCGCGATGGCCGAGCGGGGCGTCGACATCTCCGGCGAGTTCCCCAAGCCGTGGACCGAGGAGATCGTCCGCGCCGCCGACGTCGTGGTCACGATGGGCTGCGGCGACGCCTGTCCGGTTCACCCCGGCAAGCGCTACCTGGACTGGGTGCTGGACGACCCCGCGGGCAAAGCGGTCGAGGACGTCCGGCCGGTGCGCGACGAGATCGAACGACGGGTCCGCGCGCTGCTGGCCGAGCTGGACGTGCCCGTTGCCTGAGCCCGCAGGCCGGTCAGTCGCGCAGGTCGGTGATCAGGCCGCGGACGCGGCGGTCGATGTCGTCGCGGATGACGCGCACGGTCTCCATCGGCGCGTCCACGGGGTCGGCCACCTGCCAGTCGAGGTAGCGCTTGCCCGGGTATACCGGGCAGGCGTCGCCGCACCCCATGGTGACGACCACATCGGCCGCGCGGACGACCTCGTCGGTCAGCGGCTTCGGATAACCGCGGGTGAGCGGGATGCCCAGTTCGCCCAGGGCGTCCACGATGGTGTTCGGGATGACGCCCAGCGGGTTGCTGCCCGCCGAGCGCACGGCGACCTTGCCGAACGCGTGGTGCTCCAGCAGCGCGGCGGCCATCTGCGAGCGCCCGACGTTGTGCACGCACACGAACAGCACCTGTGGGACGGTCACCGTGGTCAGGCCCGTCAAGCGGCCCAGGTCGGTCAGCCGCTGCCGGGCGAACCGCGCGGTCAGCGCGGCCAGGTGCGTGCGGACCGTCGCCCCGGCGTCGAGCAGGTCGTAGGTCTCGGCCACGAAGCGGCGGACGGTCTGCGCGCTGAACACCCCCTGGAACCTGTCGGTCAGCTCGTCCGCGATGCGGTGCAGCTGGTCGCCGATCTCGTGGTGCGGAAGACCGTCCCCGCGGTGCATGAGGTCCCTCCCTGGACCGGCGATCGTCGTCGCGGAGCACAGCAGGTTGGATCGACTTATGTCAATCCAGGCCCTACGCTCGGAGGTCGTGGTGGAGTTCCCGGGTGACCTGCGCGTGGGTGGTGCGCCCCTGGTGAGCCGCCCGATCCGGTGTGCCCGAGTCGGTGGTCCACTCCCCTTCGGGGAGGCGCGATCGGCCGCCGACGTGTTCGAGGCGCTGTCCGACCCGGTGCGCGTTCGACTGCTCTGGCTGTTGGAGGGGGAGCCGGGTGCGGGGCCCTCCGGCCTCGCGTCGCGCATGGGCGTCGCCGAGGACCTCGTGGTCGGCCACCTGCGCGTCCTGCTTGACGCGGGGCTGGTCACGAGCGGTGTCGAAGGGCGGTATGAAGTGGTGGCCGAGCGGGTCGCCGTCGTGCGTGCGCTGCTCGGCGGCACGTGATCTGACACTTGTTGGATCGAGATTTTTCAATCCTAGAGCTGGCGGTCACCTGTAGTTCACCTTCCGTTTAGAACGAAAAACTTCGATGCAAGGGCCTCGGAACGCGGGGCTCCAGTCGTCCCGGCTCCAGACCCGGGGATCAAGCAGGAGGCACGTCAGTGACCATCCGTCAGGCCAAGCGTGCGCACATGATCGCGATCGGGGCAGCCGCCGCCCTGGTCCTGACCGCCTGTGGAGGCGGCCAGGACGACGGTGGCGCGGCACAGGGCGAGCAGAAGCCGTCCGGCCCGGTGGTGATCGACGGCTCCAGCACCGTCGAACCGCTCTCGGCCGCCGCCGGCGAGCTGTTCATGGGGGAGAACCCCGACGTCCAGGTCACCGTCGGCACCTCGGGCACCGGCGGCGGCTTCAAGAAGTTCTGCGCCGGCGAGACCGACATCTCCAACGCCTCCCGTCCGATCAAGGACGAGGAGGGCAAGCTCTGCGGCGACAAGAGCATCAGCTACACCGAGCTCCAGGTCGCCAACGACGCCTTGACCGTCGTGGTGAACAAGGAGAACACCTGGACCGACTGCCTCACCGTCGAGCAGCTGAAGAAGATCTGGGAGCCGGGCTCGACGGTCAAGAGCTGGAAGGAGGTCGACCCGTCCTACCCCGACGAGCCGCTGAACCTCTACGGCGCGGGTGCCGACTCCGGCACATTCGACTACTTCACCCAGGCCGTCAACGGCAAGGAGGGTGAGAGCCGGACCGACTACAACCCCACCGAGGACGACAACATCACCGTCCAGGGCGTGTCCGGCGCCAAGGGCGCGCTCGGGTACTTCGGGTTCTCCTACTTCGAGGAGAACGCCTCCAGGCTCAAGGCGCTGAAGGTCGACGGCGGGGCGGGTTGCGTCGAGCCGTCGGTGGAGACCGCGCAGGACGGCACCTACGCGCCGCTGGCCCGACCGCTGTTCATCTACCCCTCCAACACCGCGCTGGCCAAGCCGCAGGTGGAGGCGTTCGTCGAGTTCTACCTGGAGCACAACGACGAGGTCGTCGAGGCCGCGCGCTTCGTGCCGCTGACCGAGGAGCAGAAGACCAAGGCCAAGGACGCCCTGACCGAGCTCAAGGCCAAGGCGGGCAAGTGACCGGCGGTCACCGCACCGAGGGTGGTCTCCCGGAAACGGGAGGCCACCCGGACCTGTGGAGGGGAGTCGCGGTCGACCTGACCCCGCAGCGTCGCCGCTTCGGCGAGAAGGCCATCCACATCGCCCTGATGGGCGCGGCGCTGCTGTCGGTGGCCGTCACCGCCGGCATCGTGCTGTCCCTGCTCACCCCGTTGATCAGCTTCTTCGGGCACGTCGGCGTGGGGGAGTTCCTGTTCGGCACCCAGTGGACCGCGTCCTTCGGCGACAAGTTCACCTGGGACGACAAGTCCTGGGGTGTGCTGCCGCTGGTCGTGTCCACGCTGATGATCACCCTCATCGCGCTGGTGGTCGCGGTTCCCCTCGGCCTGGGCGCGGCGATCTACCTCAGCGAGTACGCCTCCGACCGCGTCCGGAAGGTGCTCAAGCCGGTGCTGGAGATCCTGGCGGGCATCCCGACGGTGGTCTACGGCTTCCTCGCGTTGACGATCATCACGCCGGCACTCGCCCTGGTCGTCGACTTCGAGGGCATCCACACCAACCTCGCGCCAGGCATCGTCATGGGATTCATGATCGTGCCGACGGTCGCATCGCTCAGTGAGGACGCCATGTCGGCCGTTCCCCTGGTGCTGCGGCAGGGCTCCTACGCGCTGGGAGCCAACCGCATGAGGACGACGTTGCGCGTGGTCTTCCCCGCCGCGCTGTCCGGCATCGTCGCCGCGATCGTGCTCGGCATCTCCCGCGCCGTCGGCGAGACCATGATCGTGACGATCGCGGCGGGCAGCAAGGCGCACCTGACCTTCGACCCGCGCGAGGGCGCGCAGACCATGACCGGCTTCATCGCCCAGATCGCCTCCGGTGACGCCCCGCAGGGCAGCCCCGTCTACTACTCGCTGTTCGCCGTGGGCGCGCTGCTGTTCGTGATGACCCTGCTGATCAACATGATCAGCATCCGGCTGGTCCGCAAGTACAGGCAGGTTTACTGATGAGCACCACGACCCGGAACCCGGCCGGGGCACTGCGCTCGGGGCGCCGAGGCAGCACGTCGTCGACGATCTTCGCGGCCGTGCTGTGGGCGTGCCTGGCGATCATCTGCGCCTTCCTGTTCTTCATCCTCGCCGTCATCATCCAGAAGGGCCTGGCCCGCTTCGACCTCGACCTGGTCACCCGGCAACCGTCGAAGATCCACCCGGAGACCGCGGGCGTGGCCTCGGCGCTGTACGGCACGCTATGGGTCAGCGGCCTCACCGCGCTCATCGCCCTGCCGCTGGGCATCGGCGCGGCGGTCTACCTGGAGGAGTACGCCGACCCGCGCGCGTGGTGGAACCGGCTGATCGAGCTGAACATCCAGAACCTCGCCGCCGTGCCCACGGTCATCTACGGCATCCTCACCCTCGCGTTCGTCGTCCGGGGACCCCTCTCGGTCGGCGCGGTGGTGCTCGCGGGCGGCGTCGCCCTGTCCCTGTTGATCCTGCCGGTGGTCATCATCACCACCAGGGAAGCGCTGCGGTCGGTGCCCTCCGAGATCCGCAGCGGATCGCTCGCCCTCGGCGCCACGCTGTGGCAGACCACCTGGCGACAAACCCTGCCCGCCGCCGTGCCCGGCATCGCCACCGGCTCGATCCTCGCCCTGTCCCGCGCGATCGGCGAGGCCGCCCCGCTGATCCTGGTCGGCGCGACCACGTTCATCACCTTCAACCCCGACGGGATCTTCTCCCGCTACACCACCCTGCCTGTGCAGATCTACAACCTCGTGCCGCAGGACCGCCAGGAGTTCCGCGACCTGGCCTACGCCGCGATCCTGCTGCTGATCATCGTCCTGCTGGCGATGAACGCGCTGGCCATCTGGCTGCGCAACCGCTACCAGCGCCGGTGGTGAGGCGCGCCGTGAAGGAGACCCCCGTGACCAGAGCGAAGCAGGACCACGTGACCCGCGACGACCAGCCCACCCCGCACGTGACCGTGGGGCGGGACAACCACCCCCGATCCGTGGGAGGAGAACCCGACGGTGTGATCACCCTCAAGGATCTCGAGGTTTACTACGGCGACTTCCGCGCGGTCACCGACGTCGACATGAGCTTCGGCAGCCGCGAGATCACCGCGCTGATCGGCCCGTCCGGCTGCGGCAAGTCCACCGTGCTGCGCTGCCTCAACCGCATGAACGACCTCGTGCCCGGCGCCCGAGTCGTCGGCGCGGTCGCCTACCACGGCACCGACATCTACGCCCCCGAGGTCGACGTCATCGAGGTCCGCCGCCGCATCGGCATGGTGTTCCAGAAGCCCAACCCGTTCCCCAAGTCCATCTACGACAACGTCGCCTACGGCCCCCGCGTCACCGGCATGAAGGTCGACAGCATGGACGAGGTCGTCGAGCGAGCCCTGCACGGCGCGGCCCTGTGGGACGAGGTCAAGGACAAGCTCAAGCAGAACGCCTTCGGTCTGTCCGGCGGCCAGCAGCAGCGGCTATGCATCGCCCGCGCCATCGCCACCTCGCCCGAGGTGATCCTCATGGACGAGCCCTGTTCCGCGCTCGACCCGATCGCCACCGCCAAGATCGAGGACCTGATGGTCGAGCTCGCCGAGCGGTTCACCATCATCATCGTCACCCACAACATGCAGCAGGCCGCCCGCGTCTCGCAGCGCACCGGCTTCTTCACCGCCGAGGCCGACGAGCAGGGCCAGCGCACCGGCAAGCTCGTCGAGTTCGCCACCACCGAGCACATCTTCGGCAACCCCTCCGACGCCCGCACCGAGGCGTACATCACCGGCAGGTTCGGCTGACATGCCCGGTCCGGTGGTAGCGGCGTGGGAGTCGGACAACTCCCGCTTCCACAGCCGCGGACGGGCCTGCCGCACCACGGGCCGCAAGCTGCCCGACCGACTCGCCCTCCTCGTGGTCGACGGCGGGCCCGAGGCCGACGAGCTGGCCCGGTCGATGGCCGGGCAGCCCGTGGAGCTGCGCACCTGCCCGGACCCGGCCGAAGCCCTGCTCGTCGTCGGCCGGACCTGCCCCGACGTGGTCCTGCTCGGCCCCGCCGCCGGGCGCCTGGACCCGCTCGAGTTCCTGTCGATCGTGCGCGCCGACGACCCCGACGTCCCGGTGGTCGTCGGCGCCGACCCGGGCGGCGACTTCGCCAGCCGCGCCACCGACGCCGGAGCCAGCATCGTCGTCCCCCGCCCCTACCGGGTCAAACAGCTCCTCGCGCTGCTCAAGTCCCTGTCCACCGGTACCGAGAAGATCGACATCCGGCCCATGGCCATCGACCTCGGCCGCCTCAAGGTCGACGGCGAGGTGCCCCGCATGTGGCTCGACGGCATCGAGGTCAACCTCCCGCCCATGGAGTTCCTGCTCTTGCGCTACCTCGCCGAACGGGTCGGCTCGGTGCTCACCCGCCAGGCCGTCAGCGAGGCTTTGTGGGGCCAGGCCCCACCGTCGAGCAACAGCCTGAACGTGCACGTCGGACGCCTGCGCAAGCGTCTGGGCGACGACGACCAAGATCCACAGTGGATCCGCGTCGTCCGTCGGCTGGGTTATCAGTTCACCGTGCCGCCGCGTTCACCTGACGTTCACCCCGGTCGTTGAGGATGCGACCATTGCATCGACGGATTTCGGACCAGCGGGGAGGCTGCGCTGCTCATGGCGGACGAGCGCGACCCCGCGGCGGCGGCGCAGCTGTTCAAGGCCCTGGCCGACCCGGTACGGGTGCAACTGCTGGCCCTTGTGCGGCGGGCGCCCTCGGGTGAGGCGTGCTTCTGCGACCTCGCCGCCGAATTCGACATGCCCCAGTCCTCGCTCAGTCACCACCTGAAAATCCTGGTCAATGCCGGTGTGCTCACTCGCGAGCGGCGCGGCACCTGGAGTTGGTACCAGGTCGAGCACGCCGCGTTGGACACCATGGAGCAGATGCTGCGCCCCGGCGGGCCGCTGCGCGACGAACCGGTCGAGCACCAGCATCAGGGCTGAGCTGTGGTGGTGTGAAACGTATCACTTCGTTGTTGTTTTCGCTGGTCGGCTGTCTCATGAAACTCGAGTTGGGTGAGACGCGTACTGGTGCTGGTTGATGCCGGTTGATGCCGATTGGTACTGGTTGTTTCCGACGCCAGTACGCCTTTCGGGCCTCTTTGGTCTTCGTCTGTCTCACCATGTTCTCCGTGAAGTGAGACATGTCCCGGAAGCGGGGCGGTTTGGTGGTTGCCGCGCTCTCGGGCGAAGTGGTTCAATTCCGGACCGGCGAACACTCGCCTCGAACTTCCAGTGCCTCGCGGGCACTGGAAGGCCGGTCCCCGACAAGGTTCCGTTCCTGGGAGTTGACATGGTGATTCGTTCGCGAGCGGCGTCGAAGCGCCGAGCTCGGCCGGCTCGGCGCTTCGAGGGTCCGGGGCAGTCCAGGGCCGGGATTTTCGCTGCTGCCCTACAAATTGCGTACACGGCTTGGCGCTGGTTGCGCGATTTGTTCTAGTTGGTCGTTGGGTCGGATCTCGCGGGCGGCCCGACTTCTGCAACTCTTGCGTTTTTCGGCATGGCGAAAGGTTCGTATTAAATTTCATGAATCTTCTCGGTTCGATGACGTTGTAGGCGATGGTGGCGGCGACCAACAGCCGTACCCGGCGGGTGGGCACCGGTGGGCCGGATGGCGCGTGGGCGTCGACCCCGTCGAGGTCACCGCCTTGATCACCGATGGGCTTTTCGCCCGCGTATGCAACCTCGGGCTTCACCGCCATGACCGCCACCGGTGCCGGACTGGGCCTCACCACAGGCGACGTGGTGTCGCTATCGGATTTGATGGCCCTGTTGGTGGCGGTACACCTGCGGGTTCGTGCGGTCGAGGAACCGCACCTGTTCGCCCTGCATGGCGACACCTAGCGCGCCTGTGTCGACCGGACCACCCACTTTCTGTCCCGCCCGCACCGTCCCGCCGCGCGGCGGCGGTGATCCGTCGACGTTGTGGGGAGCGGTTCGCTCACCGGGCTTGACCTTCGAGTCGGGTCGAAGGTTTACGTTCGGTGCGTGACCAGTTCGCGGATTTCCCAGCTCGTGGCCCGCACCGGTGTCCCAGCGACGACGCTGCGCTTCTACGAGACGGTCGGGTTGCTGCCCGCCGGTCGGACCGCCAACGGCTACCGGGTCTACGGTCCAGACGCCGTCGAGCGGTTGGCGTTCATCTCCTCGGCCAAGACGCTCGGCCTGCCGCTGGAGGCGATCCGCGACCTGCTCGGCGTGTGGGAGCAGGGAGTATGCGCGACGGTGCGGGAACGGATGCTGCCGCTGATCGCCGAGCGCATCGCCGCCGCCGACCGCCGCCGGGCCGAGCTCGTGGCGTTCTCCACGCGACTGGCCGGGGTGCACGAGCGGTTGTCGACACCGGCCCCGACGGGCGGGTGCGGACCGGACTGCGGCTGCACCACCGCCACCACCGCGTCGGGCGCCGTTCCGGTGACGCTGTCGCGTACCCCCCCCGCCCTGAAGAGGCCGCCGGTGTGGCTGAGAAGTCGTGGCGGGACGTTCCGGTGGCGTGCACGCTCGACGGTCCGGCGCTGGGCGAGCGGACCGCGCAGTGGCAGCGGGTCACGGCGCGGGCCACCGACCGGCGCGACACCGCGGACGGGGTGGTGTTGGCGTTCCCGGGCACGCCCGAGCTGGCCGCCGAGGTCGCCGCGCTGGCCGCGGCCGAAAAGGACTGCTGCGCGTTCTTCGACTTCACCCTGCACCTGACCCCCGCTGCGCTGGAACTGACCGTGCGCGCTCCCGGCACCGCCGCAGCCCTGCTGGCCGACCTGTTCGGAGTTCCCGTGTGAGTACCCCGGAACCCCGCCCTTCCCGCTCGCGAACCTCGTGGGGCGGCGGTGCGGTTGTCATGGCCTGTGCAGGGTCGCTGCCGGCTGTGCGCAGAGACATTGGTGTCGCCTCCGCGATCGCCGTCCCTGTGCACTGAGTCATCCCCCCCGCACTCATCGGAGCGCACCGTCCTCGTCGGCAGCGACCAGCTCGAACCCTTCGGACGCCGACGGAGCGCTCCTGACGGCACGCACGACTTCCGGCGAGCGGCGCATTTCCCGACCGGGCCCACCGTCCGACGTCAACCCGAACGGTGGGCTCGCACACCCGAGGCGTGGTCCAAAACCAGGTTCGGAATCCGAAGAGCGCCGCGCGTGTGCCTCGTGCCTGGAAGACGCACCACGAACACAAGGCATCAGCTTGTACTGATATCATCTCGTGCTGATGTCACTTGATGCTGATGTGTTGCGCGTCCTGGCCGATCCCCTGCGTGCCCGGATCGTGGAGCTGCTGGCGGACGAGGCGTTGTGCACCTGCCACCTGGTCGAGGAGACCGGGGCGAAGCAGACCAACATCTCCAACCACCTCAGGCTGCTGCGCGAGGCCGGTCTCGTGGAGACCGAGCCGTGTGGTCGCTTCACCTACTACCGGCTCGTGCCCGAGGCGCTGGACCGCGCCGCGGGTTCCCTGACCGCGCTCGCCGACAAGGTGCGCACCACTGATCAACCCCGGAGGCCCTGTTGAGCGCGCCCACCACCGACCGGTCGGACGTCCTGCGCGGATTGTCCTTCCTCGACCGCTTTCTCCCGCTGTGGATCGGCCTGGCGATGGTCGCCGGCCTGGCCCTGGGGCGCTTCGTGCCCGGCCTGCAAGGCGTGTTGGAGGTGGTCAAGGTCTCCGAGGTCTCGCTGCCGATCGCGCTGGGCCTGCTGCTGATGATGTACCCGGTGCTGGCCAAAGTCCGCTACGACAGGTTGGACAGCGTCACCGGCGACCGGCGCACCCTGGTGCTGTCGCTGGTGCTCAACTGGGTGCTGGGCCCGGCGCTGATGTTCGCCCTGGCCTGGGTCTTCCTGGCGGACCTGCCCGAGTACCGCACCGGGTTGATCATCGTGGGCCTGGCCCGCTGCATCGCCATGGTGATCATCTGGAACGACCTGGCCTGCGGCGACCGGGAGGCCGCCGCCGTGCTGGTCGCGCTCAACTCGGTCTTCCAGGTGCTCATGTTCGGTGTACTGGGCTGGTTCTACCTCGACCTGCTGCCCGGGTGGCTCGGGCTGGACACCACCAGCGTCGACTTCTCGCCGTGGGAGATCGCCCTGTCCGTGGTCGTCTTCCTGGGCATCCCGCTCGCCGCCGGCTACCTCAGCCGCCGCCTCGGCGAGCGCACCCGCGGCCGCGACTGGTACGAGTCCCGCTTCCTGCCCAAGATCGGCCCGGTCGCCCTCTACGGGCTGCTGTTCACCATCGTCCTGCTGTTTGCTCTCCAAGGCGACCGGATCACCTCCCAGCCGCTCGACGTGGCCCGCATCGCCCTGCCGCTGCTGGTCTACTTCGCCGTGATGTGGTTCGGCGGCTACGCCCTGGGCAAAGCCGCCGGCCTGTCCTACGAGCGCACCACCACGCTGGCCTTCACCGCCGCCGGCAACAACTTCGAGCTGGCCATCGCGGTGGCCATCGGCGTGTTCGGCGTGACCTCCGGCCAAGCGCTCGCCGGTGTGGTCGGGCCGCTGATCGAGGTGCCGGTGCTGGTGGGCCTGGTCTACGTCAGCCTCTGGCTGCGCAAGCGCTGGAGCACTACCTGACCGTCATCGTCATCGGCGGCGGCCAAGCGGGGCTCGCCGCCGGCTACCACCTCCGCCGGGCCGGGCTGGACTTCACGATCCTCGACGCCCAACCCGAGCCCGGCGGCGCGTGGCGGCATGGCTGGGACTCGCTGCGCCTGTTCTCCCCGGCACGGCACAGTCCCCTGCCCGGGTGGCCGATGCCCCGCTACCCGGGTGACGGCTATCCGACCGCCCAGCACGTCGTCGACTACCTCACCGCCTACGAGAAGCGCTACGAGCTGCCGGTCGAGCGCGGCGTCCGCGTCCGCTCGGTGCGGCGGGTCGACAGCGGCTACGACGTGGACGGCCGCTTCGCCGAGGCCGTGATCAGCGCCACCGGAACCTGGTGGCGGCCCTTCGTCCCGGCGCTCGCCCGGCGCCTCGGCGGCAGGCAACTGCACACCGTGCAGTACCGCAACCCGCGACAGCTGACAGGGCAGCGCGTCGTGGTGGTCGGCGGCGGCAACTCCGGCGCCCAAATCGCCGCCGACCTCGCCGGCCACGTCGACCTGACCTGGATCACCCGCCGACCACCTCGCTACCTGCCTGACGAGATCGACGGCAGGACCCTGTTCGGCATCGCCACCCACAACCCCGGCGGCGTCGGCGCCCTCGGCGACATCGTCGCCGTCCCACCCGTCCGCGAAGCCCGCGACCGCGGCCTGCTCACCGCCCACCCCATGGACCGCGAACTCCTGGCCGCGGCGGACACGGTCATCTGGTGCACCGGGTTCCGCCCCGCTCTCGGCCACCTGGCACCCCTGGGCCTGCGCGACCACCACGGCCGCGTTACCGGCAGACCCCGCCTCCACCTGCTGGGCTACGGCAACTGGACCGGTCCCGCCTCGGCCACCCTGATCGGCGTCGGACCGACCGCCCGCGCCGCGGTGCGCACGATCGCCGACGAACCGGGGGCGGCACCCCGGAGCCGGAGCCGGATCAGTCGATCGCCTTCGACGTGATGCGGCCTCGCCGCAGGACACCCGCGTGGCCCACCCGGCGCTCGCCGTCTCCGAGCAGCAGCAGGAACAGGTCGAAGCCGCGATTGCGGCGCAACCCGACTGCGCCCACCTCCAGCGTTCGGCCGTGGTTTGCGAGGTGGACCTCCAGGTGGGGAGTCGCCGCCTCATCGCGAGCGCCCAGCACCAGCACGACCCGATCGCCGAAGTGGAACGACAACGGCCGTTCGTAGTCCTGCGCAGTGATGGGGAACAGGCCCGAATTGCGCACCTGGAGGATCACCATGCTCGTCGAGCCTGGTAGTTCGGCGGCTGCCGGCCGGTGGCTCCGCGGCGGCGAGACCATGTCGGCGTCGACGCTGGTGTCGAGCAGCACGCCGTAGGTGAGCCGTCGGCCCGTCAACAACGCGTGCCTGACGGCCCATCCGGCGATGACCGTGAGCAGTGTGGCGGCGATGGCGATGGTCATGGCACCCGTCCCTGTGACACGGCGGTGACGGCGGTCCGTACCTCATCGGTGGCGGCGACAAGCGCACCGGTGACCTGGCGCGGCCGATGCGGAAGGAGCTGCTCGGGTGTCCCGGGTGCCCGCGACGTGGGCACCCGGGACGGGCCAGTCGTTCCCACTGACCGATCACCCGGCCATCGGTGGCCGGGCGCCTACTCCTCGCCGATCCGGTCGTGGTGGTGACCCGAGCGGGTCACCACCACGACGGAGGGGCGGGCGATCGTGCCTGGCCCGTCGGGCCAGGTGGAGCCTGGCTTCTCGACGGTGGCGCCGTCCAGCTCGCCGGGGTGCTGCACCGCGACCACGACCCGGTTCTCCTGGATGATCGGACCGCAGGTCTCCGCGCCGATCGGCACGGTGAGGAACTGCTTGACCAGCCCTCGGCCGCGACCGTCGACCGCGACGCCGAACAGGCCGTCGTTGGAGCCCAGCGCGCTGCCGTCGGTGGAGATCCACAGGTTGCCGTGGTGGTCGAAGGCCAGGTTGTCCGGGCACGAGATCGCCGACACGCGGTCCTTGGGGTACCCGGCGAAGTAGGTGCTCGGGTCGGCCGGGTCGCCGCACACCAGGAACAGCCGCCACCGGAAGCCCGTCGCGGCTGGGTCGTCGCGGGTCTCCTCGACCTCGACGATCTGGCCGTGCCGGTTGCGGGTGCGGGGGTTGACCTCGTCGGGGGCGGCCTTGCCCGCCGCGCCGCGATCGGAGTTGTTGGTCAGCGCGATGTAGACGGTGCCGGTGCGCGGGTGAGGTTCGACGTCCTCGGGCCGGTCCATCTTGGTGGCGCCGACCTTGTCCGCCGCCAGCCGCGTGTAGACGTAGACCTCGTCGGCGCTCATGCCGGGGACGAAGGACTTCGTGCCTCCGGCCAGCGCGATCCACTGGCCGGAGCCGTCGAACGCGCCGTCGGAGGGCAGCTCGCCGCTGCCGTCGATCTCGGCGGCGGGGCTGTTGCCGGTGAATCGGGCGACGTAGAGCGTGCCCTCGTCCAGCAGCGTCATGTTGTGGCGGCGGGCGGCCCTGCTGTTGCCCGGCTTCACCCGGTTGTGCGACACGAACTTGTAGAAGTAGTCGAACCGCTCGTCGTCGCCCATGTAGAGCACGACCCGGCCGTCGCGGGTCAGGCGCGGCTCGGCGGCCTCGTGCTTGAACCGCCCCAGCGCGGTGCGCTTGCGCGGGGTCGAGTCGGGGTCGAAGGGGTCGATCTCGACGATCCAGCCGTGCCGGTTGACCTCGTTCGGTTCCCGGGAGACGTCGAACCGCTCGTCGAACCGCTCCCACTTGCGCTCGCTGGCCAGGCCGCGGAAGCCGTACCGGGCCAGCCGCGCCTTCGTGGTCGGGTCGGTGACCAGGTCGGCGTTGCCGAAGTACTGGTTGAAGTTCTCCTCGCCCGACAGCACCGTGCCCCACGGCGTCACCCCACCGCCGCAGTTGTTCAGCGTGCCCAGCACCGTGCGCCCGGTCGGGTCGGCCGAGGTCTTCAGCAGCGCGCTGCCCGCGGCGGGACCGGTCAGCTCCAGGGTGCTGGTGGCGGTGATGCGCCGGTTGAGCCGGTGCCGCACCGGGGACAACCCGCCGGAGCGGCCCTCGTCGAGCACGACCCACGCTCATGCCGTGCGCCGCCCAGGCGATCTCCACCTGCTCTCGCGTCGGGTTGGCCGGGTCGTAGCCGGCGAACATGACCTGCTCGCTGGTGTACTCGTGGTTGGCGACCATGACCGAGCGCCGGCGCTCGTGCGGCAGCTCCAACAGCGCCAGGTAGTCGACGTTGTAGCCGAACTGCTCGGCTTGCGCCGCCGGGGTCTGCCCGGTCGGGTCGAACGCGGGGGCGCCGGGCAGGACCGGGTCGCCCCAGCGGATCACGACGTCCTGTTCGTAGCCGCGCGGGACCACGACGGCGTCCTGGCGGTTGTGCGTCACCGCCTCGAACCGCAGACCGCGGGGGTCCGCACCGCCGGGGCGGTGGTCGGAGTGCTGCGCCATGGCAGGCGCGGCGGTGGCGCCGATGCCCACGGCGGCCATCGGGGCCACCGCGGTGGTGCGCAGCACGGAACGGCGTGACACCACCGAGGCGACCACGTCGCCGAAGTAGGTGTTGCCCGAGGTGTTGGGTGCGTCGTGGAAGCAGGCGTCGCCGCAGCGGTAGCGGCAGGTCAGAGCGGAACGCCCGCCGTGGTTGGGAGCGGCCAACGGCAGCGGGATGACCCCCTCGTCCGTCGTCGGTCGGGAGAGCACGGGTACCTCCATGCGGTCCATTCGGGCACGCCAACCAGGCTGGATCGGCGAATCTCGATGCAAGAACCTTAAGTGCCCGCCACCGACGCGCGGCGAAGCGGAGGTGAACTGCGAACCAACCCTCTGCGCTGTTCCGGAAGGCGGCCCCGGGCCGCCTTCCGCCTTACGGCGGCGGCACCGACTTCCACGAGACCCCTGCGGCGACCACACCCACGACCGCCAGCGCGATGAACACCTCCGGGTAGCCGCCGAGCGCTCCGGTCAGGGCGATGGCCACCCACGGGGCGATCGCGGCCGTGACGGCCATCGGCGCTTGCAGCAGGCCGTTGAGGCGCCCGTAGTGGGCGGTGCCCCAGCGGTCGGAGATGGCGGTGGCCTGGACGAGTGTGAAGACGCCGCGGGCGGTACCCGCGAGCACGGACGCGGCGATGAGCAGCAGGGTCGGCCCGGGGAGCAGACCCAGCAGCAGGGTGGTGGCCGATGCGGCGAGCAGCACCACCACGGTCCTGGTCCGCACGCCGGCGGCCCTGGCGAACCGGGCGTAGCCCAGGCGTCCCAGTACCTGGCCGACGCCGCCCAGTCCCAGCGCCCAGGCGGCGGTGGTGGTCGACAGGCCCCGTTCGGTGAGCAACGGCACCAGGGCGACCACGACGGCGTAGACGGCGAAGGACCCCAGGCCGAGGGCGACGACCAGCACGATGAACGGCCTGCTGCGGGCGACCGCACTCGGATCGTGTCCCACCTGCTGCCGGTGCGGGGGCCACGGGCGCCCCAGGCCCAGGAGGTGCGCGGGAATGGTGATGACGGCCAGCAGCGCGGCGAGCACGAGGTAGGTGCCGCGCCAGTCGAGGTGTTCGGCGATGCTCGCGGTGAGCGGGGCGAACACCGTGCTGGCCAGACCGCCGATCAGCGTCACCGCGGTCAGCGCCTGGACTCGGCGTTCGCCGTACCAGCGGGTCAGGGCGGCGAACGCGGGCTGGTAGAGCACCGCCGCCATCGTCGCGCCGATCAGCACCCACGCGCCGATGAACCACGGCAGCGAGCGCGCCGTGGCCATGCCGACCACCGCCACCACCGCCACGGTCGAGCCCACCGTCATGACGACCCTGGGCCCGCGCCGGTCCAAGACGTGTCCCAGCGGCACGCCCACGGCGGCCGAGACCAGCTGGGCCAGGGAGAAGCCCGCCGTGACGGCGGCCGGCGACCACCCGGTGTCCGCGCTGATCGAGGGCGCGAGCACCGGGAAGGCGTAGTAGAGGATCCCCCAACTGGTGATCTGGCTCAGGCACAGCATCACCAGGACACGCCGCAGCCCGGCGCCCCCCTCGATGGCGCCGGGCTGCTGGACTTCAGGGACCGACACGTGATGTCGACAGCGTCAGGTCCGCCAGGGCAGGCGCACCACAGCACCCATCTGCTGCCTCCTGCGGAGCGTCGAACACGCCCGAGCCGCCGCACACGCCGGTCTCGGGCAGGACCAGTTCGACCCTGCCGGCGGACTCGTGGTCGCCGGCGATCTCGGCGACGACGCTGCGGACCTGCTCGTAGCCGGTCAGGGCGAGGAACGTCGGCGCGCGCCCGTAGCTCTTCATCCCCACCAGGTAGACACCCGGCTCGGGCTGGCGCAGTTCGTCCGCGCCGTGCGGGTAGACCGTGCCGCAGGAGTGGGCGTTCGGGTCGATCAGCGGCGCGAGCTTCGTCGGCGCTCCCAGCACCGGGTCCAGGTCGAGCCGGACCTCCGACAGCCACGAGTGGTCGGGTCGGAACCCGGTCAGCACGACGACCTCGTCCACCGGCGCCAGCCGGTGCCCGTCCTGCGACTCCAGCACCAGGCGGCCGTCGGGCTCGCGGTGGACCGAGGAGGTGCGGAACCCGGTGACGACCTCTACATGCCCAGCCTTGGCCGCCTCCTTCGCCCTGAGCCCCAGCGCGCCCCGCGCCGGTAGCTGGTCGGCCTCGCCGCCACCGAAGACGCTGCCCACCATGCCGCGGCGCAACACCCATGTGATGTGCGTGCCGGGGTATTCCCGCGCCAACTCGGCCAGCGCGACCAGTGCCGTCAACGCCGAGTGTCCGCTGCCCGCCACCGCGATCCGCCTGCCCGCGTACCGCGCCGACTCCTGCCCGAGATCGGGCACTCGGTAGCCGATCCGGTCGGCGGCCGCGCGTTCGCCGACCGCCGGCAGCCCGTCGCCGCCCAGCGGGTTGGGCGAGCCCCAGGTGCCGGAGGCGTCGACCACGGCGCGGGCGGGAATCCGCTCCTCGCCGTCGGCGGTCACGACGTGCACGGTCAGCGGCTCGCTGTCCCGGCCGGCGTCCACCACCCGGTCACGGCCCCGTCGGGCCACCCCGACCACCCGCGCGCCGAACCGGACGTGCTCTCCCAGCGCGTCGGCCAGCGGCACCAGGTACTCCGACGCCCACTCGGCACCGGTCGGACAGCCGGCCGTCTCCGGAACGGACCGGCCCGTGCTCTCCAGCAGCCGCCGCGCCGCCGGGTCGACCAGCTCCGACCACGCCGAGAACAGCCGCACGTGGTGCCACTGAGCCACCGCCGCACCCGCCTGCGGACCTGCCTCCAGCACCATCGGCCGCAACCCGCGCTCCAAGAGCTGGGCAGCCGCCGCCAATCCACTGGGACCGGCACCTACCACGACCACGGGAAACTGGTCCACGAGCCGCCTCCTTCATCGCTTGTCCTCGATCGACTAGGCCAGAACTTATCGAGCGGAATCGATGAATGCAACCATCGGTTCCCGTCGATAGACTAGGTGCCATGACCACGACCCTGCCTCAGGTCGGCCTTGCCCACGAGGACGCCGCCACCTACGCCGAGTGGTTCGCCTGCCTGGCCGACCCGACGCGCGTGCGGCTGCTGCACACCGTCGCCACCCACCAGGGCGAGATCACCGTGGGCGCGCTGACGGAGGCGGTCGGCATCAGCCAGTCCACCTGCTCCCACCACCTGCGCAAGCTCGCCGACGTCGGCTTCGTCCGGCTGCGCAAGGAGGGCACCGCCACCCTCGTGTCGGTCAACCCGGCCTGCTGCACCGGCCTGCCCCACGCCGCCGACGCCGTCATGGGCACCATCGTCACCCGCCCGTGCTGCCCCACCGACCTGCCCGACGACGTCACCGTCCGCGCCATGACCCACGACGACTGGGGCGACGTGCGCCGCATCTACGGCGAGGGCATCGCCACCCGCAACGCCACCTTCGAGACCGAAACCCCCAGCCGCCGCACCCTCGACGCCAAGTGGCTGCCCGACCACCGCTGGGTCGCCGAAGTCAACGGCCACATCGCCGGCTGGGCCGCCGCCACCCCGGTCTCCACCCGCGAGTGCTACTCCGGCGTCGCCGAAACCTCCGTCTACGTCGGCGAGGACTCCCGCGGCCGAGGGATCGGCAAGGCGCTGCTGCACAAGCAGGTCACCGCCGCCGACGAAAGCGGCCTCTGGACCCTCCAGACCGCGATTTTCCCCGAGAACCGCGCCAGCATCGCCCTGCACCACTCCGCCGGCTTCCGCACCGTCGGCGTCCGCGAGCGCATCGCCCAACACCACGGGGTGTGGCGCGACACCGTCCTGCTCGAACGCCGCAGCGACTCCGCCTCCGGTGCCACCTGCTGACCTCCTGACGCTGCTAGGTCAGGAGGAGCCCGCCTCGTCGGCGGGAGTGGCGCGAGCCAGGAGTCGGTTGGCGAGTTCGACGGTGGCCAGGTACCACCAGAAGATCCAGTCGAGGAAGACCGGGTCGTAGTCGCGACGCTGCTTGATGTCCTGGTGGCGCAGGGCGAAGTTGTTGGCGATGTTGAACAGGTCGCTCTCGTCTTTCCTGCTCAGCAGCGGACCCTGCTTGATGACCGGCAGCACCGCCTCGAGCGCACCTGCCAGCGTGACGACGGCGGAGCGCTTGTCCTCGGCGCCTGCGTCGCGGTGGCGGAACCGGGCGATCGCGTGCTCGACGAGTGAGCGGACATCCTGGTTCGGGGTGTCCAGGACCCGGTCGACAAGCTCGCTGCGCGCTTCGTCGGTGACGTGGACGAGTCGACCCGCGTCCTCGCCCATGTCGGCGAGCCGCAGGTCGCTGTGGTGCTCGGCCAGCAGCCTGTTGACCAGGGCGCGGTAGATCCGGTGCCCGGCGTCGGTGTCGAAGAACTCGAAGTGCAGCCCACAGTCGCCGTGGTCGTGCTCCCAGGCGACGCGTGGGCGGGTCACCAGGTCGTGGAACACCTCGATCAGGCTGTAGAAGGTGTCGGTGTCCCAGGTGTCGGGGCACAGCGGCCACAGCTGCTCCTGCTCCGTGATGCCGAGCCGAGCCAGCAGTTCGGCGTTCAAGTCTGCCGGAGGCCGGTCCTCGTCCACACACGGCTCGGCGAAGTGCTCCGCAAGGTAGCCGTCGGAGCGCAGTCGGGAGACCAACTCGGCGAAGCGCTGGGACAGGGGAACGGCGTTCAACTCGGTTGTCCCCGCACGGCGGGCAGTCCAGTAAGGGCGGCGTGGCGTGAACGGGCGAAGCTGGTAGATGTTGACCAGCAGGTCTTCCACCCACTGGCGTCCCGGGCCCGGATCATCCGCCCACTCCGCGGCACTGGTGAACCGGTCGTAGTCGACGGCCGGGCGGTCCGTGTGAAACGCCTCGAGCAGCAACCGTTGGAGCTGGTTGCTGCTCGCAGGCTGGTAGGGATGATCACGAAGTGCGATGAGTTCGCCGCGCAGCAGTTCCGCTGGCCAGTCGAGTTGGTAGTCGATGGAGGTCCACACCCCCGCGAACCTAGCTTCTCGGCCGATGGACGCGGGCGACCTGGTGCGGGTCCTGCGCCGGTGTCACCATGGGCTGCGGTCGTCCATCGGTTCGAGTAGTCGCCACCGTGTTGATGTCCAGTCGGATGTATCTCGAGGGTCGGGGAGCTGGAGCGAGCTGTCCGGCCCTGCGCCTGCCGAAAACCTCATCCATGCAGGTAGAAGACGCACGACGTTTGGGGTCCCGAGGCGCTCAGGGTCACGGCTGCCATCTGCTGTGGCATCGACCAGCACGGCACGATGACCGATCGTGCTGCTCCGACTGGCCTACCTCGGTGTGACCAACGCGTTCGCCTTGCTGTGCTTGCTGCCGATAAGCGACCGGGACAAAGACACAGAGATCCTGGCGCTGCGGCACCAGATCACCGTCCTGGAGCGCCAGCTCGGAGACGCCCGTCCACGGTTCTCCCCCGGCGACCGGGCATTCCTCGCCGCCTTGCTGCACCGACTCCCGGCCGCCACGCTTCGTCGACTCCGACTACTGGTGCGCCCGGAAACGGTCCTGCGGTGGCACCGGGACCTCATCGCACGCCGCCACGCGGCCAGATCCCGACCCAAGCGTCCCGGCCGACCACGGACCATCCGCTCCATCCGGCTCCTGGTACTGCGTCTGGCGCGCGAGAATCCCGCCTGGGGCTACCGCCGCATCCACGGAGAACTCCTCGTACTCGGCATCACAGTCGCAGCCTCCACCGTCTGGCAGATCCTCAAAACGCCGGGGTCGACCCGGCTCCCGAGCGCACCTCGACGACCTGGTCGGCCTTTCTCCGCTCGCAGACCGAGGCGCTACTGGCCTGCGACTTCTTCGAGACACGCACGTTGAGCGGAGCCCGCCTGTACGTGCTCGCGGTCATCGAGCACGCCAGCCGCCGAATCCGCGTCCTGGGCGCCACCGCGCACCCGACCGCATCCTGGGTCACCCAAGCCGCCAGGAACCTCACCATGGACCTCGAAGACGAAGGCCGACACATGCGCTTCCTGATCCGCGACCGCGACGGAAAGTACCCCGCACTGTTCGACGACATCCTCGCCGACGTGGGCATCCAGGTCGTCCTCACCGGTGTCCGCATCCCGCGCATGAACGCGATCATGGAACGCTGGATCCACAGCTGCCGGCGAGAACTGCTCGACCGCACCCTCATCTGGAACCAGCAGCACCTGCTCCACGCGCTACGCCAGTACGAGCAGTTCTACAACGCCCACCGACCCCACCAAAGCATCGCCAACGCCCGACCACTGCGCACGCTGCCACCAGCCGTCACCGATCAAGCAGCCCTCACCCAACTCGACATCCGCCGACGGCAACGACTCGGCGGCATCCTCAACGAATACCACCACGCCGCCTGACCAGCACGGACGACATTTTCGGCAAGCACAGGCGCGCCGGGGCCATCCCGTAATCGGTGTGTTCGGCGTTGTTGATCAGTAGGTTTCGGCGTTCGGCCAGCGGTCACCGAACGTGATGGCGAAGGCGTTGAGCACGGGCTTCCAGCGCATCGTCCACCTGGCGCGGCCCGTCCCGGTCGGGTCGAGGCTGCGAGTGACAAGGTACAGGCACTTCATCGCCGACTGCTCGGTCGGGAAATGTCCACGGGCGCGGATCGCCCGACGGTAGCGGGCATTGAGCGACTCGATCGCGTTGGTGGAGCAGATCATCCGCCGGATCTCGACGTCGTAGTCGAGGAAGGGCACGAACTCGTCCCAGGCGTTGCGCCACAACCGGATCATCGCTCCGTACTTGCGGCCCCATTTCTCGGCCAGGTCCTCCAGCGCGGCCGCCGCGGCGTCGGGGGTGGGGGCGGTGTAGATCGGGGTGATGCCCCGTTTCACCGCGTCCCAGTCCTGCCGGGCCACCAGCCGGACGGTGTTGCGGATCAGATGCACCACACAGGTCTGCACGACGGTCCGCGGCCACACGTTCGTCACTACCTCAGGCAGGCCCTTGAGACCGTCGCAGACCAGGAAGAACACATCCTGCACGCCGCGGTTCTTCAGATCGACCAGCACGCTCATCCAGAACTTGGCGCCCTCGCCGCCGGTGCCCATCCACAACCCGAGCACGTCCTTACGCCCGTCCACGGTGACGCCGATGGCGGCGTAGACCGGCCGGTTGGCGACCTGGCCGTCGCGGACCTTGACCACGATCGCGTCGAGGAACACCGCCGCGTAGACGGCGTCCAGTGGGCGGGCGGCCCAGTCATTCATCTCCGCCACGACCTTGTCGGTGATGCGGGAGACCGTCTCGCGCGACACCGAGGCGCCGTAGATGTCGGCGAAGTGCGCCGAGATCTCCCCGGTGGTCAATCCCTTGGCATACAACGACAACACGATCTCGTCCACGTCGGTGAGACGACGCTGCCGCTTCTTCACGATCTGCGGCTCGAAGGTGCCTTCCCGGTCGCGGGGCACCTCGATCTCGACCTCGCCGGCCGCGTCCGAGATCACGGTCTTGGTCCGGCTGCCGTTGCGCACGTTGGTCGACTCGCGGCCCGGTTCGGCCCGGTTCTTCTCGTGCCCGAGGTGCTCGGTCATCTCCTCGGCCAGGGCGGTCTCCAGCACGCTCTTGGTGAACAGCTTGAGCAGGCCGTCCGGGCCGGTCAGCGCCAGCCCTCGAGCCTTGGCCTCGGCCACCATCGCCGCCGCGGCGGCCTGCTCCGGCGACAGCTGCCGCCCGGTTTCGCTCTTCCGTGCGCTCACAAGCTCAGATGTCATCACTCACAGTGCCCATCCCGCCGGACCCCAGGCCCGGCGTGTCGGGCCGAACACACCGATCTTGAAACAGTCCCGGCGCGCCTACCGGCGGGACGGTCGCGACGGCCTGGCGACCCGCAGCGGGCGTTCCGGTCCTGCCGAACTGATCTGCGCGGCGGATCGGGGCACGCTGTTCGCGGCGATGGCCGACTACACCCGGAGAAGTTGTTGATCGGCGGCTCGTTGTGGACCCGCCAGGCAGTGGTCGAGCTGACCTACCTGGTCGTCGGCGTGGACATGACCGAGCAGGGCGTGGGCCTGTGGTTGCGCCGTCACGGCTTCACCCCGCAGCGCCCGGCCCGCCGAGCCTACGAACAGCAGCCCGCCGTGCGCGCCTGGCTCGATGAGGACTACTGGGCGATCGAGGCACGCGCCAAGATCGAGGGCGCGGCGATCGCCTGGGTCGACCAGTGCGGACTGCGCTCGGACGCCGCTCCGCCCGGCCGGTCCTGGGCGCCGAAGGGCAGGACGCCGATCGTGCGGGTGACCGGCAAGCGGCTGCGGGTCAACATCATGTCCGCGGTCGCCTCCTGCGACGCGCTGTGGTTCACCGTGTTCACCGAGCGGTTCACCGCGCCGGTATTCACCGCGTTCCTCGACCGCGTCGCCGGCCAGGCGGGCAGGAATGTGCATGTCGTCGCCGACCGGCACCCCGTGCACTGCAGCAAGGCCGTCCGCGCCTGGCTTGAGGCCAACACCGACCGGGTCGAACTGCACCTGATGCCCGGCTACAGTCCAAGAGTTGAACCCGGACGAGCTGCTCAACGCCGACCTGAAACGCAATGTCAACGCCTCCCGAGCCCACAACATCGACCGGCTCGTCCACGAGACTCGCCGGTTCCTGCGCCGTCGCCAGCGACAGTCGCACATCGTCCGCGGCTACTTCTGGGACCCGCACGTCCGCTACGCCGACATGTAGGCAATCGAACAGTTTCGACTTAATATCCGCTTTGTCTTAATTTTCTTTAGATGGGGTGGGGCTGGTTTTGTGTCGGCCGAAGTGCAGTTGGGGAACGTTGTAGAGGTCGGTGTTGCGGTGGCGCAGCAGTTCGGGGCTGGTGACTTCGATGATCAGCATTTCGGTGAGGAACTGGACCTGTGCTTGCAGGAGGTGACTGGTGTAGGCGGTGGCGCTGTGGGTTTTGAGGCCGACCGAGACGTGGATGTGCGGGTGGACCTGGTCGTTGGCTTCGTCGTAGGCCAGGGTGCCGCTGCCGAGGGCTTCGACGTTGGTGAGGTGGACGCCGGACCAGATCGGGGCGTCGGGGTCGTCGGGTTTGTCGCAGGTGCCGACGATCCGGACTTCGCTGAAACCGGCGATGAAGCCGGGGATGTAGGCGTGGCGCACGTGGTGCTGTTGGCAGAACCCGGCGAGGGTGGTGAAGAAGTCCTCGCCGTGGTCGAAGGCGACGCCGAAGCTGCGGCCGAGGGTCAGTTCATGGCTGCGGATGGCGGGCTCCCGGTGCGGTCGGTGACGGGTAAGGCCAATCATGCGGTGTGCCGTGGCCCCCGGCGGCGGCGAACGCGGCGGTGACGGTGGCGGTGTCGGCGTGGGTGGCGAGTAGTCCGTGGAGCAGCAGGCGGGATTTGAGCGGGTCGAGGAACCCGGCTCGGATGAGTCCGCGGGCCAGCAGGTCGTGTTCGGAGCCGGGGAAGGCGTAGGTGTCGGCCAGTACGGATCCGGCTCCGGTGCGGGAGGCGAGCACCACCGGGATCCGCTTGGCGAGTTCCTGAAGTGGGGGCACCCAGGTGGTCGGGAGGTGGCCGGCGCCGAAGGCGGCGACGACGAGTCCGTCCAGGTGATCGTCCAGGCCGCGCAGCAGCGAGCCGTCGTCGCCCAGGGTGGCGGTGACCAGGCCGATGCGGATGTTCGTGCGCGTGGCTTCGAGTGGGAGCACGGAGCGGTGGACGGGCCGGTTGAGGATTCTCGGGTGGCCTTCGACGAGGTGGCCCAGCGGGCCGCCGTTAGGGGAGTGGAAGGTGGTGAGGCTGGTGGTGTGGGTTTTGCGGACGCGGTGGGCGGCGTGGATCTCGTCGGCGAAGACGACCAGGCAGCCCAGGTCGCGGGTGCTGGGGTCGGCGGCGGTCTGGATGGCGGCGAGGAGGTTGGCGGGGCCGTCGGCGCCGGCCAGGGTCGGGTTGCGCATCGCGCCTGTCACCACCAGCGGCTGGGACGCGGTGTGACGCAGGTCGAGGAAGTAGGAGGTCTCCTCGATGGTGTCGGTGCCCTGAGTGATGACCACGCCGTCGACTCCGGTCGCGCACCGGTCGCGCATCTCGTTCGCCACGGCCGTCAGGTCGTCGAAGGTCAGGGAGGCGCCGGGCACGTGTCGGAAGTCGACCACCTCGACTTCGATGCCGGTCTCGGCCAGTCCCGGCACGGCGTCCACCAGCTGCTCCGCGGACAGCGCGGGGACTGCACCACCACCTCCGGACGAGGTCATAGCGATCGTGCCGCCCAAGCCGATGACGACCACGCGAGCGGAAGAAGCAGGTACTGGGGATAGTGCCACGAACGTCCTCTTCAGTGTCGGATCCAATGATCAGCACCCTAGCGTCCGGTGCCTGCTCCTTCGCCGACAAACCTGCATGCCCGGTCGAGTCCTTCGAGGGAGAGCAGGCGGCTCCGCGGTTGAGCCAGTCCAGCGGTACCGTACTCTCCGAGTTCCGAGCATCGACGAGTCAACCAGGACCAGTCGAGTCCCAGGTGCTCCGCGAAGTTTCGCAGCCGCTCCCGGGCTGATGAAGCTTTGATCGCAGAGTGTGCTTGAGCATAACCCAAGGCATCGCGGAACTCTCGGATTTTTGGCTTGTGGTCAGTGATGTCGACCTGCCAGATTCCGTCTGTCCCCACCCAGTTAGCAACCACGGCGCGACGCCCGTCGAAAGCGAATCCTTCCAGGCTGCCGTACTCGGGTTCGGTGGTAACGTCGACTCGAATACCGAATGATTCCATCAATGCCGCCGTGAGCAGAAGTAGTGACTGCTCCGGTCGGCTGGATTCGGTCACTGCGGTGTCCGGCACGCAGAACGTTCTGCTCAAGCCGCTGTTCGGCTTCGGCTGCTGTTGGACTGTTTCGGTCAAGTAAGCCAACTTGTGTGCAAAGAGTAGCCAGGTGCTGGCCTCCTCGCCCCGCTGTTCGCGAGTCCAGAACAGTGTTGGATCAGTGAACTGCTCAGAGTTGCGCAGCACGTGTTGGGCACAGAAGTTTGATCCCAGCCACATTCGTGACACCGGTGCGAGGTCTGCCGCAATATCCTTTCCGGCCGCCGAGCGCGACAGCCGTTCGAAAGCGACGAGTTGGTCACCTGCCTCAGTGAGGGCGGCATCGTCGTCGAGGAGCGCCTCGTCAAGGTTTGACACTGCCCAGATGATCGCCATGGACAGATCATCCAAGGCGTATGCATGTGACATCAGCAATTTGGTGCTGAATGGCGCTCGCATCAGCCGCTGGCGAGCTTGCCGGTTGTCCAGCCCGAACAGGACCACTCGGTCGTTCTGGCGTGAAACACCGATCGCAAGTCCGCGTCGTGGCCGTCGAATGAAAGGGTCATGGAGAAAATTAGGAGGCACGATGCCGACCACTCGCTCGTCAACTTCCACGGGGAAGCAGCGTGTGTCGATCGTTGCGCCCATGAAAAAACGACCGGGTGGTGTTGTGAAAACGCTCTCGGCCGGAAGGGAGTTGGACGGCAGATCATTGATCGTTAGTGCGGCCCACGACGAATTGCTCATCTGCAGCGAGTCGGATGGCCTCTCGCTCCTGCGGCGTGCTTGCTGTTCTAGCTTGGCCTGCTCTCGAAGTCTGACCAACTCGCCGTCGGTGTCCAAAGCCGTGTCAATGGCCTTGATGACATCCAAGGACGGTACGTTGTTTCCTGTCCGCTCGGCCATGGAGACGTACTGGCGTGTGTACCCTATCCGCTGTGCCAGTTGCGGCTGGCTCAAGCCTGCTGCCTCGCGACGTCGTTTGACTTCGGCAGCAAGCCTTGATGCCGCTGGCATCCCTGCATCGACTTCGGTACCGGTCACGATCGACTCCATGGAGACCAGGGGGCAAAGGAGGGGGCAAGCGTCTCGCATGATCTATTTTCGTCGGTCATGTGATTCATTTACCCCGTTCCGTCATGGTAGTCCGCCCAGGTCGAATAGGCCCAGACCGATTTCGGGTGAAGAAGGAGGCGGGCGATGGCTGCTGCGGGGAGTGGTCGGTCAGGGGTGCGGTTGTTGGACGATGCCGAGCGGGCGGGGTTGCAGTCGGAGTTGGGGGAGGTGGTGGAGTATCGGAAGTCGGGGTTGAGCCTGAACTGGGTTGTCGGGTGTCCGTTGGACTGTGGGTACTGCGTGCGGCACCTGTTCGGCAATTTCGGGATGAAGGTGCCGCGGGCGCTGGTGACCGACGGGGAGGCGGTGGAGGCGCTGGTGTCCCACCGGTTCTTCCGGCCTGACGTGACGCCGGTGCAGTTGCTCAACCGGGCGACGGATCCGATGCTGCCCGCGGTCAAGCCGCACCTGTTGCGGGTGCTGCGCATGTTGGACGGGCGGGGGTTGACCAACCACGTCCTGGTGATCACCCGGTGGCGGGTCACGCCGGAGGACTGCGCCGCACTCGACGCTTTGCGCAACCTGAAGGTGACGCTGCTGGTCACCCATTCGGGTATCGAGGACGATCGGGTCGAGCCGGTGGACTCCGGCATAGCGGCGGAGTCGTTGCGTACGGCGTTCGCCCATGCGGAGCGGTTTCGGGTGGTGTTGTACTGGCGGCCGATCGTGCCGGGCCTCAACGATTCGGACGCGCATCTGGCGCGGGGGTTGGAGTTGAGTCGGTTCGCGCACGCGGCGGTGTTCACCGGTCTGTTCTACCGGGACGGGATCAGGGAGTACTACCGCTCCCACGGCCTGCCGGAGCCCTACGAGGGGCAGGCGCGGCGCAAGATCTTTCCGGAGGCGTTGGAGGCGCGGATTCTCGCCGCCGCGGCGCAACGCCCGCCGGGTGGTGCGGTGTTGTTCCGCAAGACCTCCTGCGCGGTGGCCTACGCGCACGGCACCGCCGACTACAACGGGCATGTCGGTGTTCGGGAGTTGTGCGACATCTGCCCGGCCGCGCAGCTGGCGCGGTGCGAGGCGGGGTGGACCTCCCCGGAGCCCGGCGTGGTGGCGGCGATGGTGGCGGAGGTGGGCGGCAGGCTGGTCGGGATCACCGGGCGGGCGGTGGTCGTGGAGGGCCTGGACGAGCAGCGCCGGTACTTCCTGCAGCACGGGTTGGGGTTCCAGGTGCACGACGCGGCCAGGCCGCACCTCCCGCACCGTCACGGCCGTGCCGATCTGGGCTGGCCCACTGTTCCGGAGGCGTCATGACCCCCGCACCGACACCCCCACTGCCCGCCGTCCTGCAGGGCCGTCCGTTGGTGGTGGTCGATGTCGAGGGCAACGGTGGCGGGCCGCCGTTGATCGTGGAGATCGCGGTACTGCCGGTCGACGGTCCGGTCACCGGTGAGGGGGTGCGGTCGTGGTTGGTGCGTCCGGCACAGCCGATCAGCCCGCACGCCCGCCGCGTGCACGGCATCAGCGACGCCGATGTCGAGGACAAGCCACGGTGGCATGTCGTGGCACCGGAGGTAGAGTCGGCGCTGACGGGTCGGACGTTGATCGCGCACAACGCCACCACCGAGTACCGGGTGCTGGGGGCGCACCTGCCCGGCTGGCGCCCGCCGATGGTGCTGGACACCCTGCGCCTCGCCCGGTCCACCTGGCCCGGCCTGCCCGGCTACAGCCTGAACGAGCTGGTCGCCCACGCCGGTCTGGAGGCGGACACGGTGGCCGGGCAGCGTCCGCATCGCGCGGGCTATGACACCTGGTGCGCCTGGCGGCTGTTCCTCGTGCTGGTCGAGGACTCCGGTCTGGACTGGGACGGGCTGGTGCGTGCCGCGGCCTTGAAGGATTTCCTGTCGCCGGAGAAGTCGGAGAAGCCGGACGCGCTGGGGGAGGGGTTGTGGTGATCGGTGAGGTGGAGAAGCCGGTGGTGGTGGCGGTGACGGGGACGCATTCCACCGGCAAGAGCACGTTCCTGGCCCGCCTGGCCCACGAGCTGCGGCGTGTTCAGGTGCAGGTGTCGACGGTGGCGGATCTGGGGGAGCAGGCGCAGCGCATCGGCCTGCCGATCCTGCGCAACCACACCTGGCTGTCCACCGAGTGGATCATCACCAAGGGCATCAGCGACGAACTCGGCGCCTGGGTCCACGCCGACGTGGTGCTGGTCGACCGGCCCGTGTCCGACGCCCTGGGCTACTACCGCGCCGCGCTGGCCCACCGTGGTGACCGGGCCGAGCCGAGGGTGATGGCGAGGCTGGAGCGGATCGTGCGCGACCACAGCGTCTTCTACGACCTGCTGCTGCGCACCACCCTGGACCCCGACATCCCGCTGGGCTGCGACAAACCCCGCGACGCCGACGCCGAGTTCCGCAGCCTGGCAGACCACCACGTCGCCGAGGTCCTGCACGATCTGGACCTGCCGCACCGGCTGCTGCCCGCCGACGGACACGACCAGGCACTGGAGGACTCGCTGGGCCTGGTCCTCGACCGGCTGGCCGGCACACGGGACGGTCGACCATGACGCCGGGATCCGGAAGGTTCACCGCGCGGCTGCGGTCGGCACGGGAACACCTGCGGCACGACCGCCCGGACGAGGCAGCCGGCCTGCTGGGCGCAGTGTGGGACGAGGTGCCCGAAGGTACCGCGCCGGAGCGGCTCGCCGAGTTGCGTGCGGTCACCGAGGAACTGGGCGAATGCAAGTCGACCTCGCCCGAGGCCGCGGTGGTGTTCCGGCACGCCAACCACCGGTACGCCGGCGGCGGTCACTACCAACTCGCCCGGCGGATGGGCACCCACGAGTTGGCGCTGTGGCGGACACGGGCTGCCGGCGAGCCGACACTGCGGCAACAGACGTTCACCGGGTACCGGGACGCACTGGATTCCCTAGCCCGCATCGACCGCGCGGTAGGGCGCTCGCACCGTGTGATCAACGGCCTAGACGAGCTGCTGGAACTGCAGGCCCTGCACGGCCTTGCGGTGACCGTCGACGCGGCGTGGACGTTGCGGGAGTTGGGCGCGGTCATGCTCCAGGCCGGTCGCCCCGACACGGCGATCCGGCGGTACCTGTCCCGCGCGGACGACTTCTACACACAGTTGGGCAAGTCCTATGTGGTGGCACGGCAGCACGCGGTGTGCCTGGTGCTCTCCGCGCTGGCCCACCGCGACCTCGACCAGCCGACCAAGGCCGACCGGTGCGTCAACCGGGCACTGGCCACGTTGCTGTCGGTCGACCCCTCGGCCTCCGCCGAGGTCCGTGCCCTGATCGACGGGCCCCGCACGCCCGGCACGGTGCCGGTGTCGACGGTGTTGCCGTTGGCCGGGTTCGGGTTACCCGCCTGGCCCCGACCCACGGCACCCCTGACCGCCTGACCACCGCCGCCGACAGTCTGCGCGCGGCACCGGAGCGCAACGAGGACCCGAATGAAGCACACCAATATCACCGCCGTTGAGAGCAGTATGGAGGAGCGTCCGGACCGGCCCCTCGTGAGGATGAGTACCGCCCGTAGTCGGGAGTTGGGGGAGGAGTTGCGCCGTGTCCGGCGGGAGGCGAATCTGTCGTCCGGCTGGGTCAGCGAGGCCCTGGGCTGGTCGTTGGGCAAGTTGTCGAAGCTGGAGACCGGCAGCCGGGGAACGAGCGCCTGGGAGATCGGCACCCTGGTCGGTCGCTGCGGCGCGGACAAGGCGACCCGGGACCGGATCCTGGCTTTGGTCGCCGAACCCGACACCGGCAGCTTCCTGCGCCCGCACCACACCGGCCCCGACGACCTGACCGCCCTGACCCTGCACGAGGTCACCGCCACCTCGATCACCGTCTACGAACCCCTCACCGTCCCGGCCCTGGTGCAGACCGAGGCGTACGCCCTGGCCCTGACCGGTGACGAGGACCTGGTCTCCAGGCGTAGGGCACGGCAGGAGGCGTTGGCTTTGCGCCGCGGTCCGCACCTGACCGTCTACCTGCACGAGAACGCCCTGCGTCACCTTGTCGGCGACGCCGACGTGATGCGTGACCAGCTGCTGCGCCTGACCTCGCTGCACAGCGCGTCCCACACCACCGTGCGCGTCGTCCCCGCCACGGCCGTGGCACACCCGGCGCTGTCGCACCCGGCCGCCCTGCTGACCTTCCCCCACCCGCAACGCCCGCTGGCCTACACCGAGACCGACCTGGCCACCGTCTTCCACGACGACTCGCGCATGGTCACCCGCCTGCGGGACAAGATGCGCCACCTCGCCCGCCTGGCCGTGGGCGAGCAGGAGTCGGGCAAGGCCCTGGTCCGCTGGGCGGACAGCTACGAACGGCGCATCCGATGACGGTCCTGCGCCCGTTCCGTTGGCAGCCGCACGACGGGCGGCGCCACGCCGTCACCCACGACGCGGTCCCGCTTCAGGCCACCACCACCCTGTGCGGCGAGGAACTGACCATTCCCGCCACCCCACTGGGCAACCGGGAGTGGTGCTGGCCCACCTGCACCGACTGCGACACCGCCTGGCGTCACCACGAAGGCATCCCGCTGTTCCCCCGCCAACGCACCCCACACCACCGGCAGCCCAAGGAAGAACCCCGGCAGACGACCCACACCTGACGACACCACTGCGGAAACGGCACCACGATGCCCTACACGATCCGCCTGCGCACCGAGGCATTCCTCGCCGCGCTGAGAAAAGCCAGGTTCTTCTCCGACTACTCCCTGGCCAGGGAGATGCAGGTCAACCGCAGCACCGTCACCCGCGTCCTGGCCGGCCAACTCCAACCCGGCCCGGCCTTCATCGCAGGCGCCCTCACCGCCCTGGCACCACTGACCTTCGACGACCTGTTCACCATCGAAAAAGTACCGCCCGCCACCGACACACCGGCCACGGGCCGACGCCGCACGACCACCCGCCGCCCCACACCGCGCCGCAGGAACCCGGCGGCCGGGTCGTGACCATCCGACCCGACATGACGGCGGCCTGGCTCCCGCCTACCGCGGTCCGGTTACCCTGAAGTCGGTTGGGGTCGCGTGAGTACGTGCCGGATCGGCATCGCACGGAGTTCGGGGTAAGCGGTGACTGCGGCAGGCAAGCGCTGCCTCCGGCACGGAGAACCCGGCGAAGAAGACCGCTGGGTGGGCATCGCAAAGCGCGAGTGGGTTACGCATTTCGGAGTGTCGGTCGAGGTGGCGTCCGGAACCGATTGCCATCAGCAGCCCTGGTCCGGCCTGGATGTCCGGACGCGGCCGGATCCTGGTGACGATGTCATGAGTGGAAGAGATGCATTGTGAGCACGACGAATTCCCCACCACCGTTCTCGACGGTGCGCACCAGGGTCCTGGGCCGCGAACTGCTCAACGCACGCGAGCGGCTCGGAGCCGACCAGACCACAGCCGCCGCCCTGCTGCACCGACCGGTCGACTGGATCCACGCCGTGGAAGACGGCCGACAGGACATCGACCAGCACGCCCTAGCCCGCCTGCTGGGCACCTACCGGGTGAACACCCAGACCTACACACGGGTGATGGCACTTTACGGCCAGCCCGAAACGGGATGGCTGATCCAACCCCACGACATCGGCGAAGCAGACGGCGTCGACGCCGCACTGCTGCACGAGGCGACCGCCGACGACCTCTTCGTCTACGACGTCATTTCCCTGCCTGTACACCTGCGGACCGAACGCTACGCCCGCGAACTGCTCGCCCACGACGGCACCACGCCCTCCGTCGAGGCGCAACAACGGCTCGCCGCTGGCCTGCGGCGGCATCGGTCGTTCCGGTCCTCACCCTCGACACGGCGCACCTTCATCGTCCGGGAATCCACCCTGCAGCACCTGCACGGCGACCGCCAGGCGATCATCGAACAGTTGCACCACCTGGCACACCTGCCCGACCGCGACACGACCATACGGATCATGCCCGTCTCGGCACCGGCCGGCCACTGGGAACAGGTGGCCTTCACCCTGATGAAGACCAGGACCCACCGGCCCGTGGTCCACGTCAGGACCGTGTCGCATGCCCTGTTCATCGACCGCCCCGACTTCGTCGAGCACTACCGCGACATGGCCACCCGACTCCTGGAACACGCCCTGCCCGGCGCCGAATCCCGCACCCTGCTGCTGGACCTGGCGAACTCCGCATGAACCACCACGGACCTGAAGTCTTGTCGAACCGGCATGAACCTCGGACTTAGATGGGAAGGAATGTGGGAGTCAGGTTTCGATGGCGCCGAGGTAGACGGTTCCGCCGGCTGCAGTGGCCCGGTGCTGGACGCGGTGGTTGGCCTGCACCCTGGCGTTCAGGGCCGTTGCATCGTCGGGTGGTGCGGAGCGCAGGATGGCGAACAGGAAGACGATCGGTGCCTCGGGGAGTCGGACTTGCGGTGTCCGGATGCGTGAGCGCGGCACCGGGTAGACCAGGATGACGCCGTCGTCGCCGAGGTCCGCGGGTGTGAGTGTGGAGAAGGTCTCGGCGAGGACCTGCCGGGCGGTGTGGTCGGGCAGGAACAGGTTGAGCCACGGGTGGGGACCCTGCCAGGGGCCGAGGGTGCGCAGCAGTTCCACGCCTGGGGCCAGGCGGTTCTGGAAGCCGTGGTAGGTGAAGTCGTTGATCTCCAGGGCGTCGCGCTGGTCGGCGAGTCCGGCGAGCAACTGTTCCCGCACGGGTGTGACGGGTGGGGTGAAGTAGGTGGCGGCGTCGATGCGGTAGGTCCACGTCCCGTCGTGTTCCGGTGTGGCCTGGCCTTCCAGGTGGTGGAAGCGACCTTCGGCCATGAGGGTGCGCTGGTCGGCCAGGAAGGTGTCGAGGTCGTGGTAGCGCAGGCGGTACCAGCGGGCGTGGGTGTGGGCGGGGACCAGGCGCAGGGTGGCCCGCACGATGATCCCGTGGCGGCCCCGGCCGGCGCGCAGCGCCTCGAACAGGTCGGGGTTGGTATCGGGTGAGCAGGTGACGTGGACGCCGTCGTGGGTGATGGCGTCGAGTTCGAGGACGTTGTCGGTCTGCAGGCCGTGCTGGTGGGTGGCGCCGCTGATGCCGCCGACCGAGAGCGTGCCGCCCACGGATAGCTCCAGGTAGTCGGTCAGCACCGGTGGAGCGGCGCCGAGCGGCAGGGTCGTCTCCAGGACCTGGCTCCACCGCGCGCCGGCCTCGACCACGATGCGGTCGGCGGTGACGAGGTGCACGGCGTTCAGGCCGCGCATGTCGAGCACGATCCCGGCGGGCGCCTGGGCTTGACCTGAGGTGGAGTGGCCCTCGGCCCGGGCGACCACCGCGATGCCGTGCTCGCCGGCGAAGCGCAGCACCGTGCTGATGTCGTCGACCGAGCCGGGACGGAGCACGCCGAGCGGAGGGGGGAGGGCGGTGGTGCGCCCGAAGTCGTCCACGGCCCACGCGAGCGCGGTGTCCCCGGTGTCGAGGCTTCCGTCCAGCGCGGGGAGCGCCACCGCACCAGGCACTTCGCTCTGGATGAAGCAGTGGTCGGCGGGGTCGAAGTACCAGGTGGGCTGATCGGGCACGGGCACCCTCCTCAGGTTCGGTATTCCCGTCGCTGGCTCGGGACGGGCTCGTGGTCCAGTGCGGTCAACTGGGCACGGATGCCGCGGGCCCGGGCATCGCCCAGCGCCTCGAACAGTTCTATCGCCTCGGTCCATGCCTGGCGTGCTTTGTCTTCTTCTCCGAGTTCGTGGTGGACGTCGCCGAGCTTGCGCAGGAACACGGCCCTGCCCCACAGGTCGACCACCGAGATGCCGGCAGCCAGCGCCTGCTCGAGGTAGCCGACGGTGCCGCGCAGGTCACCCAGATCCCGGTGGACGTCGCCGAGCTTGTCCAAGGCACAGCTCTCGGACTGACGATCGCCGAGGTCGTGCAGGACCACGACCGCTTGGGTCAACCCGTCGAGCGCGAGGTCGCACTCGCCCATCGCACGGTGGGCATCGGCGATGTAGGACTTCGCGATGGCCCACGCCCACCGCTCGTCGAGCCGTTCGAAAATGGCCTGGGCGAGTCGGTGGTGCTCGATCGCCGCCCGGTGCTCACCGCCTGCCTGGTGGACCCGGCCGAGCCCGATGCGCGACCAAGCCTGGCCGCTGCGGTCGTCCAGGCGTTGCCGGATACCGAGTTCTTCCCGGAAGCACCGCATCGCCTCGTCGAGCCGGTGCTGATCGAGGTGACCACTGCCCAGGTTGTTGAGGATCCACGCTTGCGCGGGCAGGTCGTTCTGGTGCCGCGCCCGGTCCAGGCTCGCGGTCAGAGGTGCCAGCCACGTACTCCACGGGTTGCGTCGGTAGAGGTAGCCGGTCAGCACCAGTGGAAGCCCGAAGGCGACGGTGTCCAGGTCCAGCGAGATCGCCTGCACGGTCGCAGCGGCCAGGTTGGCCAACTCGACCTCGCACCACCGCACCGCATCACCGGCAGTGGCGAAGTCCGGCACCGCACACCCCGTATCGACGACGGTCAGCTGGGGGAAACAGCGGTGAGGGGACATGACGCGATTCGCCGCCGCAGCCGCTTGCAGGTACCACTCCAACAGGCGACGCCTGACGGCGGCTACTTCACCCGACTCCATCGCGAGCGCCTGCTCACCCGCGTAGTCCCTCAACAGGTCGTGGAAGCGGAAGCGGTGCCGGCCTGCCTCCTGCAGCAGGTGTCCACGCACCAGCGTGTCGAGCATGCGGACGGTCTTGGCGGTCTCGCACTGAGCCAGCACCGAGGCCGAGTCGATGCCGAACTCGCGGCCTGGGTGCAGGCTCAGTAGGCGGAACAGGCGCCCCGCGTCGGGTTCGAGCGCGCGGAAGGACCAGGAGAACACCGCGCGCACGGCCGCCTCGACGTCGTCGGGTGACAGCACGTCCAAGCGCTGATTGACATCGGAGAGGTCCTCGGCGAGTCCGGCCAGGGTCAGGTGCCGGCTCGCCGCGATGCGTTCAGCGGCGACGCGCACCGCCAGCGGGAGACCTCCGCACAGGGTGACGATGCGGTCGGCTGCCGCAGGTTCGGCGTCCACGCGTGTCGAGCCGACGACATCGCGCAGCAGCATCACAGCGTCGGCCCGGTCGAACGGGTCGACCGTCATGCAGAAGGCACCGTGTCGCACGGCCAAGGTCGCCATGCGCTGCCTGCTCGTCACCAGCACCAGGCAACCGGGTGCGGCGGGGATCAGCGGTCTGACCTGCTCGGCGCGGGCCGCGTTGTCCAGCACCAGCAGGGTGCGCGAGCCGTCCAGGCGTGTCCGCAGCAACGCGGATCGTCGCTCCGTCGTGGCGGGCATGGACTCGGACGGGACGCCCAGGGCCTTGAGGATGTCCTCCAGCACCTCGGCGGCTTCGACCGGTTCGCCATCGGCCGAGTAGCCGTGCAGGTCGACGAAGAACACCCCATCCGGGAACCGGTCCTTCACCTCGTGCGCCCAGGCGACCGCCAATGAGGTCTTGCCGACACCTGCTTGACCGTCCAACGCCATCACGGTGGCCGACGCGGCATCCCCGTACCTTCGCAAGTGCTCGTCGAGGGCCCTCAGCACGCCGGTGCGCCCGACCAACCGCGGTGACGGCGGCAGTTGTGCCGGACGCGGCCTCTTGCCGTGGTCGACGCGGTCGCAGGTGCGCAGGTACAGCGCCAGCAGTGCGCCCTCGGTCCCCAACGCCGAGTCGCACGCCTTGGCGAACTCCTCCGTCGGCGGCTTCGTGCCGTTCTCCACGTTGCTGATGTGCCCCGAGCTGAAGTGGCTCAACTCGGCGAACCGCCGCAAGGTCATCGCCCCACGCAGCCTCCGCAGTTCCTCCCCGAAGGAACGCGTCGGAGCGGGCGTCTTCGCTGTATTCGTTATTCCGTTCATCCGAATACATCTCCCTCCTTGTCCGCTCCGGGCGACTTCGTCACCGTTGACGGCAGTGGGGATGACGTCCCCGGTGATCGGCAAGACTTCGAGGATATGCGCGAGGGACAGGTACCGGCGGCCAAAACGAGCCCATGACACCCCTATCGGGTGAACGGTGGTCTGCTCGGTGCGAAGTTGGTCGCTCTGCGTTGCGACTGGGAGGTATGGAACATGTTGGTCGAGCTGGCGTGGTCGGTTGCCGGGATCATTTACGGCCCGGTGATGACCACGCCCATCACGAAGGCGGCGCATCGAGGCGAGCCCGAATGCGGCCTCGCCCACCCGAACAAGATCATAATCTCGCGAGAAACATTTACGGTGAGCCTTGTTCTCGTGGCGGGGATCTTCGTCCTCGACCACCAGCTCGCCAGTGCTCCGCTGCTGGCCGCATCGTCGTGGTTGGCGGTGACCGGAACACAACTGATGATGACCGACTGGATCCACCACCGCCTGCCCAATCCCCTGGTGACCGCGATGCTGGTCGGGGGATTGGTGATCTTCTCCTACGCCGCGGCCGAAGAAGGCCGGGTCATCGCACTGCTGCGAGCGATCACCGCTGCCGCCGTCGTCTTCATCGGCGGACTGACCGTGGCTGTCACCGCCCCAGGGGCCCTCGGAGCCGGCGACATCAAGCTGTTGGGAACGGTCGCCCTCTACCTCGGCTGGGTCGGTTGGTCCCACGTGCTTCGCGGGGTCGTGCTCGCACTGTTCCTGGGCTCGGTGGTGGGCGCGGTCCTCCTCGCCACCCGACGGATCAGCCGGGACGACCGCTTCGCCTTCGGCCCGGCCGTCGTCGGCGGCGCGCTCCTCACCCTCGTGACGCCTTGACCACTCAGGAACCCGCCAATGTGCCTTCCCTTACGCCACCACGACCTCGACCTGAGGAACGACATGATGATCTTCCACAGCACCGCGACCGCTCTCGTCGTCCTCCTCCTGGTGGCGTGCAACCCGTCAACTCCCGACGCCTCCACCGAATCCGGCACACCCACCCGAGCGAACACCGCCCTCCTGTCCCAGGAGCCCACCCAAACACCCGGACCGGCCGAAGCGGCCCGAGAACAAGGCGTGCACACCTACCGCCGGATGTGGGCTTCCTTCGCCACGGCCGGCATGACAGCCGATTGGCAATCACCCGAATTGGCTCTCTACGCCACCGGTACGGCACTGTCCACCCTGACCCAGGCGTTGTTCGGGTACAGCCAACGAGGAATCCTCACCCGAGGACAACCCGTCCTGACCCCCACCGTGGCCTCGGTGGAGCCCGAGGAATCCCCGGCCAAGGTCGTCGTCACCGACTGCGGTGATTCGACGAACTGGACCGAGCACTACGCCGATACCGGGCAGCCGGTGGACGACAAGCCGGACACCAGGCGACGCATCAACGCGGTAGTGGACAAGCAGGCCGACGGATCGTGGAAGGTCAGCGACTTCGGCGTGCACGAGGTGGAGACATGTTGAAGCGTGCGTCCGCCGGAGCGCTCGTCCTGCTGCTGACGACCTCTTCCCCCGCATGGGCAGGACCATGGGGCGGAGTGAACTGCTCTCAACGCCCCTCTCCCACTTGCGAACTCGGCGTCGGAATCGGTCACCGGCCGGGCCCGGTCACCGGACGTCCCGGCAACGCGGAGCCGCTCTTCGGACACGACAGCGACGACCCGTACTGGGGCTGCCGCCGCGTCCCAGTCGACTACCAGGATCCAGCCGGGCAGCCGGAGGGGCCCGGCGGTTGGTTCATCGTGTTGTGCTCCAGCGATGGCAAGGACCCGCTGTCCCACGGTCCGGTGTGGGTCGCGGAGGACAGCACCTCCACGGTCTCGCCGGAGCAGTTGGCGCAGACGGCTCGTAAACGCTTGCGCCTGCCCTCGGTCCAGATCGCCCGGAATCCCGTCGGTACGCAGTTGGTGCACCTGCCGACGTGGTTGTGGTTGGCGGGTGGATGGCGGGAGGCGTCGGAGAGCGCGTCGGTTCCCGGTGTGTCGGTGACGGCGACGGCCAGGCCGGTGTCGGTGAGCTGGTCGATGGGGGACGGCTCGACGGTGAGCTGTACCGGTCCGGGCACTGCCTACACGGCGGGCGCGGATCCGACGGCGTCCTCGCCGGACTGCGGTCACGTCTACCGCCGCTCGTCGGCCGATCGGCCGGGTGAGGCGTTCCCGGTGTCGGCGACCGTGCACTGGACGGTCACCTGGTCCGGCGCGGGCCAGGGCGGGACGTTCCCGGGTATGACCACCACGGGTACGGCGAGCTTCCGAGTGGCGGAGTCCCAGGCGCTCAACAACGGCGTCGGCTGACCGGCACCCCGGCCACCGACGACCCACATCCGCTTCACCCCCCAGCGAATCCCGTTCCGCTCGCTGATCGGTCTTCGGCGACGCGGCGCACCACCCCTTTGCCTTGTGGAGGTTTCGGCATGAGTACCGACACCACGTCGCGGCCGGGCACCGACCGTGCCGCCGGCATGACCACCGGCCGCTGGATCAACGGCAGAACACCACCTGTCGCGCGGCTGCGGCCCACAAGCCGCCGCGGTGTCCCGTACCTGGTGCTTGGGGTGCTGCTGGTGGTGGTCTGTGTGGGCGGGTTCGTGCTGGTCTCGCTGCACTCCGGTGACCGTCGGGCCGTGCTCGCGCTGGCCCGTGACGTCTCGGTGGGACAGGTGCTGACCGCGCCGGATCTGCGGGAGGTCGGCGTCGCGGTCGACGCGGGTGTGGCCGTGGTGGGCGCCGATCAGGTGGCCGCGGTGGTGGGCAGGCCGATGGCCACCGGCGTGTCGGCCGGAGCGCTGCTGACGCCCGCCTCGGTCGGCGCTGCCTTTGTCCCTGTGGCCGGCCAGGCCGTTGCCGCGCTGGCGCTCAAGCCCGGTCAGTTCCCGCCCGAGGTCGCCGCCGGTGCGCGGGTGGCGGTGGTGTTCGTACCGGGTCAGGCGGGTGCCGCCACCGGCCCGCCCGGTGAGGGCGGCCCGGTGTGGCCGGCGGTGGTGGTCGGCGTGACCACCGCGCCCGACGCGCAGACCGCCGTGGTGTCGGTGCAGCTGTCCGAGGCTGCGGCCCGTCAGGTGGCCGCGGTGGCGGCCGGGCAGTTGTCGATCGTCGTGCTCTCCGTTCGGGGTGATCGCTGATGTTGGTCGCTGTGCTGTCGTTGAAGGGCTCGCCGGGTGCGACCACGTTCACCGTCGCCTTGGCGGCCCGCTGGCCCGCCCCGTCTCGCGTGCTGGTGGTGGAGACCGACCCGTCCGGTGGGGACCTGGGAGTGAGGTTCTCGCTGTCTTCGGCGCCCGGTCTGGTGAGCCTGGCGGCCGCCGCGAGGCACGGCGTCGACCCCGAGCTGGTGTGGCGGCACACCCAGCGACTTCCCGGTGGTCTGCCGGTGCTCGCCGCGCCACCGGACGCCGAACAGGCCCGCGCGGCGCTGTCCGCGCTGGCCCCGGACCCGACGGATGGACCCGGTGTCCTACGCGTGGCGGCGAACCAGCCCGGCAGCGTGGTCGTGGCTGACTGCGGGCGCGTGGATCCGGGTTCACCGGCGCTGCCGATCGTGCGGTCAGCCGATGTGCTGGTGTTGCTCTCGCACGCCCGCGCCGAGGACCTCGCCCACCTGCCGCGGCGGCTGCCCGCGGTGGGTCGGTGGAGTCCGCGTCCGGTGCTGTTGCTGGTCGGTGAGGGCTACAGCGGCGCTGAGGTCGTCCGCGAACTCGGCGTGACGCCACTGGGGCGGGTGCCGCACGACCCGTACGGTGCGGCCGCGTTGTGCGGGCGACCGCACACCCCGCGCCGGTGGCGGCACAGTCCCTCGCGTTCGGCGTTGGGCCGCTACGCGCACGAGGTCGCTGTTGACCTGGCCGCTCACGGCCGGCTACCTGTGCCCATCCCGTACCAGGCCGGTCCTGCTGCCTCTTCGGTACCGGTGGCGGCTTGGTGCCCGATTCCGGGAGTTCCGCCTGCCGCGGTCTCGCCGTACGGCCTGCGTCCCGTACCCGGCGCGGTTCCCGATCGGCACGAGCACGGAGGAGGTCGGGCGTCATGACCCACCAGAGCGATCACGGCCCGGCGGCGGCGTGGCCCCGTCAGCAGCCTCACGAACGGCAGCCCTTCAGCGCTTTCGTCGACGTTCTCCCCGAATCCGGTCCGGGTGTGGCGTCGCACCGTCGGGATGCCGAGAACGACACCGTGGACCTCTCGGCCGCGACGACCGGGTTGCGGCGGTACCTGCGGGAGCGGGTGAACGCCGAGCTGCCGCGGTGGGTGGCCGACCAGCAGGACCGCACCGGCACCACCGCCACCCCCGAGGCCCGCCGCGAGCTGACCCGGGGCCTGCTGGACGAGGCGTTGCGCGTGCACACCGAGCGCGAGCTGGCCGCGGGCCGCCGGCTACTGCCCCGCGAGGTCGAGCAGCGGATGGTGGGGGAGGTGGTCAACGAGTTGTTCGGCATGGCGGGGTTGCAGCCGCTGCTGGAGGACCCGACCGTGGAGACGGTCAACGCCAACCGCTTCGACCGGGTGTTCGTGCAGTACAACGACGGCCGCCGCGCCCAAGCCGCTCCGATCGCCGGCTCCAACGAGGAGCTCACCGACCTGGTCCGGTTGCTCGCGGCCAGGGCGTCGAGCCAGGAGCGCCGCTTCGACCAGGGCTCTCCGGCGGTCAACCTCCAGCTGCCCGGCGGTGAGCGGCTGTTCGCGGTGATGGGCCTGACCGCGGGCGGGGTGACGGCGGTGTCGATCCGCCGCCACGGCTACCTCACCGTCACCCTCCCGGAGCTGCGTCGCCGCGGCACCCTCGACCCCGGCTTGGAGGCGCTGCTGCGGGCGCTGGTCAAAGCCCGCAAGAACATCCTGATCACCGGTGGCACCGGGGCGGGCAAGACCACGCTGCTGCGGGCGCTGGCCTCGGAGATGGACCCGCTGGAGCGGATCGTCACCGTCGAGGACGCCTTCGAACTCGGGTTGGACCACGACCCCGACATCCACGCCGACGTGACCGCCTTCCAGGCCCGCGAACCCAACATCGAGGGCGAGGGCGCGGTCTCCCAGGCCGACCTCGTGCGCTGGGGCCTGCGCATGAGCCCTGATCGGGTGATCGTCGGGGAGATCCGCGGCCCGGAGGTCATCCCGATGTGCAACGCCATGTCCCAGGGCAACGACGGCTCGATGGCCACCCTGCACGCCTCCAGCTCCCGGATCGCGTTCACCAGGCTGGCCTCCTACGCCGCCCAGGGCGCGGAGCGGCTGCCGCTGGAGGCCACGAACCTGCTGGTCGCCTCGGCGGTGCACTTCGTGGTGCACCTGACCCGCGCCCAGGACCGCCGCACCCGCGTGGTGTCCTCCGTCCGCGAGGTCGTCGGCGCCGACGGCCCGCAGGTGGTCTCCAACGAGGTCTACCGCCCCGGCCCCGACCACCGCGCCCGCCCGGTGGCCGGCGCGGTGCGCGGCGACACCCTCGACGACCTGGTCGACGTCGGCTTCGACCCCGGCGTGCTGGAGAACCCCGAGGGCTGGTGGGCGCCATGACCCCCGCGGCTTCCGCCACCCTCGGCTCCACGACCGCCACGGCCGCGCTGCTCGGCCTGGGCACCGCGCTGGGGGTGCTGCTGGTGGTCCTCGGCCGCCGCGGCGTCGTGCTCCACCACCCCCGCCGCGCCCGAGCCCGCGCCGCCGCCGATCGACACCGCGGCCCGCGCCTGTGCCTGGCGGCGGCCGCCGGAGTGGTGACCGGCCTGCTGACCGGGTGGGTCGCGGGTGCCGTGCTGGCCGCCCTGGCGGCCTGGGCGCTGCCCCGGGTGCTGGGCGCAGACCCCGAGCACGCCCGCCGGGTCGCGCGCATCGAGGCCATCGCGACCTGGACGGAAATGCTGCGGGACACGCTGTCGGCCGCCGCCGGGCTGGAGCAGGCCGTCCTCGCCACCGCCCCGCTGGTGCCCGCCGCGATCCGCGGCGAGGTCGGCGAACTCGCCGCCGGCATCGAGAACGGGCAACGCCTGGCCCCCGCGCTGCGCGCGCTGGGGGAGCGGCTGGACGACCCGGTCGGAGACCTGGTCATCGCCGCGCTGGTACTGGCCGCCGAACAGCAGACCCGCCGGCTGGCCGACCTGCTCGGCTCGTTGGCCGACGCCGCCCGCGGCCAAGCCTCGATGCGGATGCGGGTGGAGGCCGGACGGGCCCGCACCCGGACCTCGGTGCGGGTCATCGTCGGCACCACGTGCGCGTTCGCCGCCGCCGTGGTGCTGCTCAACCGCGACTACATGAGCGCCTACGACAGCCCGAGCGGACAGATCGTGCTGCTGGGTATCGGCCTGCTGTTCGTGCTCGGGTTCGCCTGGCTGTCCCGCATCGCCCGCGTGACCCGGCCCGACCGCTTCCTGTCCACCGGCACGGACCACGACACCACCGCCCCGCGGCCGGTGGCGACGACCATCGGAGGCCGACAGTGAACACCATGATCACCCCCGTCGCCCTGGGCGCCGGTTGCGGCATCGGGTTGTGGGCCCTGGCGGTCTCCCTGTTCCCGCCCCGCCCGGCCCTGAGCACCGTGCTGACCCGAGCCACCGCACCCCCCACCCCCACACCACCCGCGTCTGCGCCGATCCCGGCCGCCGAGGACACCGGTCGTGTCGCCCGGCTCGGCCGCCCCGCCGTCGCCCCGCTGCGCGCCCTGGGACTGCCCGGCCCCCGCCTGGGCAAGGACCTGGCCGTCCTCGGCCGCCCGCCCTCCACCCACCTGGCGGAGAAGGCCGTCCTCGCGGTCACCGGGCTGCTGCTGCCCGCCCTGCCCACCGCGGTCCTCGCCGCCGCCGGGCTCGACCCGGGCTTCGGGTTCCCGGTCATCGCCGCTCTGGTGTCGGCCGGGCTCGGGTTCGTGCTGCCCGACCTGCACGCCCGTGCCGCCGCGGCCCGGCTGCGCGTCGGGTTCCGCCACGCCCTGTCGGCCTACCTGGACCTGGTGTGGATCACCCTGTCCGGCGGCGCCGGGGTCGACAGCGCCCTGGGCGACTCGGTGACCGTCGGCCGCGGCTGGGCGTTCGACCGGCTGCGCCGCGCCCTGGACACCGCCCGCCTGACCCGCACGACCCCGTGGGCCGCGCTGCGCCGCCTCGGCGAGGAACTCGACATCAGCGAGCTGGCCGAACTCGCCGCCTCGGTCAGCCTGGCCGGCACCGAGGGCGCCAAGGTCCGCGCCTCGCTGGCCGCCAAAGCCCACGCGCTGCGCACCCACCAGACCACCGACGCCGAAGCCCGGGCCCACGCCGCCACCGAACGCATGAGCCTGCCCGTCATGGCCCTGTTCCTCGGCTTCCTGGTCTTCATCGCCTACCCGGCGCTGACCCAGGTCCTCAACGGCCTGTGACCCCTGCGAGCACACCGCGAACCCGTGAACCGCAACGAAGGAGAACACGATGAACCCGCAGGTGCAAGCGATGTGGACGGTACTGCGAGCCCGCTGGGAGCAGCTGCGCCGGCACCCGGAGGCCGGGTATTCGACCGAGACCGTCCTGGTGACCGCGCTGCTCGTCGTCGCCGCGCTGGCCGTGATCGCGATCGTCGTCGCCAAGGTCACCGACAAGGCCAACGGCATCACCTTGTGATCACCATGAGCCACGAGAACGCCGTCCCCACCGCACCGGGGCGTGCCAGGTGGGCAGACCGGACCCGGCGGGCGCTGCGCGGCGAGCGCGGCTCGGTCGGCGCGGAACTGGTGATCGCCACCCCGCTGCTGGTGCTGATGCTGCTGGCCATCGTGCAGTTCGCGCTCTGGTCGCACGCCACCCACATCGCCCAGGCCGCCGCCGCACAGGGCCTGGCCACCACACGGGCCCAGCACGGCACCACCGCGGCGGGCACGGCGAGCGCGCGGCGGATCCTCGACCGGCTCGCAGGTGGTCCGCTGCGCGGCGCGGCCGTCACCGCCGACCGGGGCGCCACCTCGGCGTCGGTGCGCGTCACCGGGACCGCCACCCCGGTCGTGCCGTTCCTGCGCCTGCCCGTGCACGCCGAAGCCGACGGCCCGGTCGAGCGCTTCGTCCCCGACCCGAGAGGCGGATGACCATGGCGAACCAACCACGCGCGCACACACCCCGCAGGCCACCGCGACGCCCGGACCGGTGCCGTGCCGATCGCCGGACACTGGTGGAATGGTGGCGCGCCGACGACGGCTCCGTGGCCGCCGACATCACTCTCGCCACCCCGCTGCTGATCATGCTGCTGGTGTTCGTCGGCGTGCTCGTCCACCGGGGCGTGGACGCCCGCATCCGCCTCGACGACGCCGCCCACCAGGCCGCCCGCGCCGCCAGCATCGAACGCACCCCGGCCGCCGCCACCGCCGCCGCCCGCTCCACGGCCGCGAACGCGCTGGCACAGGCCGGCGTGTCCTGCGCGTCCCTGTCGGTGACCGCCGCCACCGGCGGCCTGCGCCCCGGCGGCACGGTCGGGGTGACCGTGTCCTGCCAGGTCGACTTCGGCGACGCCCTGATCCTCGGCGTACCCGGCGGCACCCGGCTCACCGCCGACGCCGTCGAACCGGTCGACACGTGGCGCTCGACCAACACCGGGAGCACGCCGTGAGCCACCGCGACCGGCCGCACCGGCAGCCGACGGCCCCACGCCGCCAGCGGCACGCCGACGAGGGCCACGTGACCTCGTTCGTCGTCGTGCTCACCACCGGCGTCCTCGCCTTGGCCGGGCTCACCCTGGACGGCGGTCTGGCCCTGGCCGCGGCGGTGCGCGCCACCGGTCAGGCCGAGGCCGCCGCCCGCGCCGGCGCCCAGGCCATCGACCTGACCGCCTACCGCGACACCGGAACCTTCCGGGTGATGCCCGACCAGGCGGTGACGGCAGCCCGGGCGCACCTGGCGGCCGAGGGCGCCACCGGCACGGTCACCGTCTCCGGCGACACCGTGACGGTCACCGTGACCGCCGCCCACCCCACCCAGCTGCTCGGCCTGGTCGGGATCGGCTCGCTGCGGGTGCACGGGCGGGGCAGTGCCCATCCGCAACGCGGCGTGACCGCGATCGAACCATGACACCTCACCCCACCCCCCTGCCGCCGCGACCACGATCAAGGAGAAAGCGCAATGACCACACCCGAGGAAATCCGGCGGCGCGTCGAGACCGCCGACACCGCCCGCAGCACCCGCCGAGCCGCCGCCGCCCAACGGGTCGGTGAACTGGCCCGACGCCGGGCCGCCGTCGTCGACCAACTCGACCAGGTCGAACGCGAACTCGGCGACGTCCTCGCCGACGCCCAGGACGTCATCGACCTCGACGAACTGGCCGAGTTCACCGATCTCAAGGTCGCCGACCTCACCGGATGGCTCGCCGGCCGCAAACCCACCCGCGGCAGGCGCCGGAAGTTCTCCACCACCGCGGCCGGCACCCCGCACGAACCCACCCCCGGACCTGCCACGTCGAGGACCCCCGCGACCGGCCGGACACCCACAGCCCGCGAGCCAGCGCTCACCACCGCCGAGGTCTCCGACCCGCCGGCGCGGGTCGCAGACCAGGTCCGGTGAGACGGGCCCGCCACGCATCAGCCCCGGCAACGCCGCGGAATCGAGCACGCCGTGACCACAGCACCGCGCACCACCCGCCGAGAACCGCGACGACCACCGCGCACACCCGCGTGGCGCGCCACCGGCCGCCTCCTCGCAGCCGCCGCCGGCCCGGCCCGAGCCCTGGCGGCCACCGCGCTCCTGGTCGGCCTGCTGGCCGGGCTGCCGTGGGCGCTGGTGCACTTCATCGGCTGGCCCCTGCCCGACCACCTGCCCTCCCTCGCCGACGTGCGGGGCGTGCTGTCGGCCCGGATGAGCACGGTGTTCCTGCTCGACGTCCTGGCCTGCGCCGGGTGGCTGCTGTGGGCCCGCTTCACCCTCGACACCGTCCGCTGCGCCGCCGACGTGGCCCGCCACGCACGCATCCCGCAGGTGCCCGCGGCCGGACCGATGCGCCGGATCGCCGCCGTGCTCGTCGGCGCGACCCTGATCTCGATCCTGGGCCACCGTGCCGCCGCCACCCCCGCCAACCTGCCCACCACCGGACCCGGCACCACCTGCGAGGTGGTGGTGACCGCACCGATCCGGCAGCACCCGCCGCCACAGGGCGCCCAGGACATCCGATCGGCCACCCCCACCGCACCCGACCATCCCGGTACCGGCGCGCCGGTACGGCGCACTCCCGCGACGTCGGCCGTGGTGCTGCCCTACGACCCTCGGACCGGCCTGCACGACTCGCTGTGGCGGATGGCGCAACGCACCCTGGGCGACGGCCACCGCTGGCCCGAGATCTACGAACTCAACAAGGGCAAACCCCAACCCGACGGCGGCACCTTCACCCGACCCGGCCTCATCTTCCCCGGCGAGGAAATGGCCCTGCCCCAGAACGCCACCGCACCCCCGACGCCTCCCCACCGGCCCGCTCCGCCCCCCACGACGCCCTCGCCGGGCACCCCGTCACCCGGCAGCCCGACGACACCGGCCTCCCCGACCACGCGGACACCCCACCTCCCACAAGCGCCACCCCCGCAGGCGCAGCCGGACACGGACGCGCCCGACGCACCCGACGAGCCGGGATTCGGCTGGGGCGAGGAGTTGTTCGTGGGGCTCGGTCTGGCCTCGGCGGTCAGCGCCGCGCTGACCCTCGCCCGCAGACGCCACCGCCGCCGCTACCGGCCCGGCAGCGGCGACCGCACCGACCTGCCCGTCGCACCCGTGGTCTACCAACTGCGACTGGCGCACCTGCGCACCAACCCCGACGACGAGCCCAACCCCGACGACGAGCCCAACCCCGACAACGAGCCCGACCCCGACAACGAGCCCGACCCCGACGACCCGGACCCGGGTCCGACGGACGTACGACCGCAGCGCGCACCGGCACCGCGAGTGGTGCCCGACTCCGACGACGCGGCCTGGGACCAGCAGCGGCCGGTGTTCTCCGTGGGTGTGCGCGATGGCCGGGAGATCGCCCTGAGCCTGGCCGCGGCGCGGGGCCTGGGGCTGATCGGCGCGGGTGCCGCCGCCGCGGCCCGCGCCCTGCTGATCACCGTCTTGGCCACGACGACCGAAGCGGCCCGGATCATCGTTCCGGCCCAGGACCTCGCCCCGCTGCTCGGCCGCCGGGCGACCCGGGCACCGCTGCCGGCAAACGTGCACGTGGCGGCGGACCTGGACACGGCCCTGGATGCCCTGGAAGCCGAAACCCTGATGCGAACCGGCCGGTCCGGACGACCGCACGGCACGGACCGGCCGCCCTTCGTGCTCGTGACACGCACGCCCGAGCACCGGCATCGGCGTCTGCAAGCGGTCCTGGACAACGGATGCGGTGTCGGCGTGACCGGCCTGCTGCTGGGCCCATGGCCCGCCGGCATCACCGCCTACGTCCGCGCCGACGGCACCGTCTCCACCACCAGCCCCGGCCTCGGCGAACCCCTGCGCGGCACGACGGTGTTCCGCCTCGGCGCCGACCACGCCGCCGACCTGATGACCCTGCTGCACCACGCCAACCCCGCCCCCGACCTCGACACCGAGCCGGAGCCGGGCGCCGGGCTACGCGAGCAGCACCTCCCCGGCGACACCGCCTCGGAACCCGCCGTCCCCATCGACAAGCCCCCACGAACCGACACCGACCTGGAAATCCTTCATCCACACCCAGGCCGGCCTACAGCCACGCGGGAACAACGAACAGGCATACCCACCGCTGGCGCCGGCGCGCCCGGTGTTGTCGAGCCGATCAACCCCGGGACCTCCCGGGCCGTCGCCGAGCGCGACCGAACAGGCGACATTCCCGACGCGGCTCTCCCGCCCCTGCGGATCAGTGTGCTGGGACCGCCGCGGATGTGGTGGCGCCCCGGAACGGGGGACATGGAGGGGGAGGAGCGTGAGATCACCTCGGCGTTCCAACCCCGCACGCGCGAGCTGCTGGTGTTCCTGGCGCTGCACCCCGACGGCGCCAGCCGCGAGGCGCTCATCGCCGCCCTGTGGGCCACCAGCCCACCGGACAAGACCACCAACACCATGAACACCGGCCTGACCCGGCTGCGCCGCGCCCTGACCGCGGCGACCGGGGGCGCGGTGTCCGACGTGGTGCTCACCGGTGAGGGCCGCTGCCGCCTGGACCCCGCCCTCGTGGAGGTCGACTACCACCGCTTCGCCGACGCCGTGACCGCCCGCCGCACCGCCACCACCGAGAAGGACCGCATCGACGCCTACCGGCGCATCGTCGAGGACTACACCGGCCCGCTGGCCGACGGGCTGAGCACCGAGTGGCTCGAAACCGCCCGCGAGGCCATCCGCCGCGACGCCATCGACGCCGTGGCCGCCCTCGCCCGCGCCCTGGTCGAGGACGACCCACGGCGGACGCTGGACCTGTTGGAGGTGGCACGGGCGTTCGACCCGCACAACGAGCTGATCTACCGCGACATCATGCGGCTGCAGGAACGCCTCGACCAACTCGACGCCATCCCGCGCACCCTGACCCTGCTGACCACCCGGCTGGCCGAGATCAAGGACCGGCCCACCCCGCAGACCGTCGACCTGGCCGAACGGCTGCGCCGCCGCCACGACACCGACAACCCCCACCCGTCGAAGACCGACCGCGCACACCGCGGGACCGGATGACGAACGCACCGAGCCGGGACACCGCCTGTCCGTCGGCGGTACCCGCCCCGCGAAAGCCGGACCGGACGGTGCAGGAAAACGGAGCGACACCGGCCGGTCGCCGGCCCGTGCACGACTCCACCGGAAAGTCCGCCAGAACATCCTCGTTGATCCCGCCGAAAAGTCTCGACAAAACTCGAGTGCGCCGCAGAGTTCTTTCGAGTGTTTTAGAGGGGTATGTGAATGAATGCTATCGTGCTGGATGACGTGCATGTCCGACAGATCTTCGACGATGGATAAGAGTTGACCGTGCGGAAAGTCTCGAGCCGACTTCGCAAGTCTCCCCGGAGTGCCGCCGGGGTGGCAAGGGATTCGCCTGTGGTCGAGGTGGTTTCCGGGAAGCGTGAGGCGCGCCGCCTCGGTCGCCGCCTGCACAACCACGTCGTCGCTGTCGTTGGGCTCACCGCACAAGGCGATCGCTGTACGTGACGGGAGTGGAGATCGTTTGTACGTACAGTGACTTCCGTTGGGGGTTCATATAGGGGATCACATTGGGGATCAGGTTGGGGATCCTGTTAGAACGCCACCCCCTGCCACTTGCAAAGCTCCAGGTAGGAAGGTCGCAGAGGGATCCGCTGGTATCCCAGACTCGCTTGCCCGCAAGCCGGGGAACACATCGGGACGGCCCTGCGGTCGACGGTGCTCGTCCGGCCGTCGCCCCGGTCGTCTCCCCTTCGGCCTCCCAGGACCTTCCCCCGCCCCTGCCTCCCGCACCCTCGTCCAACAATTCCCAACCCCTCTGTGCGCATCGACGCTTCGGTGGCCCGTCTTCGTACCGGCTCCTTTTGGCGTGTTGTCGACCTGCGTAAATGCGGACGCATGACATCCGGGATTGTGTGTGCACGAATATGTCGGATATTTTCGGCAACTCCGATCGGGTGACATTTCAAAAGAGTCTTGAAAATGGGCCGCCGAACCATTGATTGGCGTGCGGAGCAGAGTCATAATTGAATTGCAGTCGAAGGGAACGGAACCACGGCGAATGCCACGCCCGGCGCGAGCCATGTCACATCACGGGAACCGGGGGTCGAAATGGTCACGCATTTCATGGACACCGAAACCGGTACGCCGGTGACGTGTTCCCCGATCACCTCCGACAGCCGGCACAGCACCGGGCACGACGGACCCCGCACCCGCACGCACCGCAACCGGGACGGCTACGCCACCACCTGACCGACACGCCCGCGACCACGACCCCGGCACGACCGAAAGGGACACCCACGATGACCACGCCCACCCCCACCGCAGTGCCCGCGACCCCCGCACCCGTCGCGGCGGGCGGGTCGGCGTCCCGGTTGCGCAGTGGTGAACTGCGCGCGATGGTCGCCAGGGTCCTGGTCGACAGCGCGGGCACCGGTCTCACCCCGGGCACCATCGCGCACACGTTGAACCGGTCGTCGGGCGCGGTGGGCAACGCCTGCCGGGTGCTGGCGGAGCGGGGCGAGGCGGAGGTGGTCTCGTCCGCGCCGTTGAGCTACCGGGCGACCTCGACCACGGGGTCCGCCGCCGCGTCCGCCGCCGTCCCCGCCCCACCGCGCACACCCCGCCCGAAGCCCTCCGCCGCACCGCCCACCACGACCGCGACGCCGCCCGCGCCGTCCGGCGCGGGCGGGAGGAGGAAGGCGGCGGGTTCGGGCGTGGTGACGGGTCCGGTGTTGCGCCCGAACGGCACCGAGTACCACCCGCGCCTGTTGGCGGGCACGGCGTTGCCGGATGTGACCGCGTTGCGGCGGTTGCGGGAGGCGGGGGTGGCCGCGTTGTTGTACGGGCCGCCGGGGACGGGGAAGACCAGCGTGGTGGAGGCGGCGTTCCCGGACTGCGTGACGGTGCAGGGTGACGGGGACACCGTGGTGGCGGACCTGGTGGGGGACTACACCAAGACGCCGGGCGGGGAGTTCGTGTTCGTGCACGGTCCGCTGGTGCGGGCGATGCGCGAGGGCGTGCCGTTGTTCGTCGACGACGCGACCCTGATCCCGCCGACCGTGCTCGCGGTGGTGTACCCGGCGATGGACGGCCGCCGACAGATCGTGGTCAAGGCCAACGGCGGTGAGGTCGTGGATGCCGCGCCGGGGTTCTACGTGGTCGCCGGGCACAACCCGGGTGTGCACGGGGCGGTGCTCACCGACGCCCTGTCGTCCCGGTTCTCGGTGCAGGTGCGGGTGTCGTCGGACTACGACCTGGCCGACCAGTTGGGCGTGGACCGCAAGGCGGTGCGGGTGGCGCGCAACCTGGCCACCCGGCAGGAGAAGGGCGAGGTCGGGTGGTCGCCGCAACTGCGCGAGTTGTTGGCGTTCAAGAAGATCGCCGCCGTGTTGGGCACCGACGCCGCCGCAGCGAACCTGGTGGGCATTGCGCCGGAGGAGGACCGCGACACCGTCGCCGCCGTGGTGCGCGACGCCTTCGGCCGCACCGTCACCCCGCTCGCCCTCGGTGCCCGCATCACCCCCACCAAACGGTGACCCCGAACCCCGGCGACCCGCGAACCGTCGTGAAAGGACCCGTAGCCGTGAGCACCCACTTCGCCACCGACCCGGACGCCCTCGGTGCCGCCGTGTTCCCCGCCCGCCCCGAATGGCTTGCCCTGTCCGCCGCCTTCGCCGACGAGGTCCCCGTGATCGCGGACCGGGACGACCTCGTGGTCCGTGTCGCCCCGGGCGCGGGCGGTGGTGCCCCGGCGTGTTTCTACCCCGCCCGCGCGTTGATCGAGGTCGACGGCGACCACCTCGGGGTGGACCCCGCCACGGTGGACCCCGCGAACCTGTCCGACCGGTCCCGCTACGCCCCGGCGTGGGGTGCGCTGACCCACGAGTGCGGACACGCCCGCCACACCCGGTGGGAGCCCCCGCGCGACGCCCCGCCCGGCGTGGTCGCCGCCGCCATGCTGCTGGAGGAGCCCCGCATGGAAGGCGCGCACCTTTTGCGCCGTCCGGACGACCGGCACTGGTTGCGGGCGTGCGTGCGCGGCATCGTCGCCGCCGACCTGCACCTGTACGCCGACCCCGCCACCGCCCCGCAGATGACCCGCGCCCATGCCGCCCACACCGCCGCGCTGTTGTTGGGACGCGCGGAAGCCGGCGTGCTGACCAGGGTCGAGGTCGCCCCGGTCGCCCGGGTGGTGCGGGACGTGCTCGGTGTCGACACGCTGCTGGAGCTGCGGAAGGTGTGGACCCGGGCGGTGTGCACCGCCGACGACGACGGCGGGACCATGCTCGCCCTCGGCCGGCGGTGGTGCGAGATCGTCGGCACCGACCCGGACACCGGCGACCCCGACCCCGGTACGGCACCCGACCCGTCCGGCACGCCCGACCCGTCCGGCGGCACCGGCGGCGGAAGCGGATCGGGCACCCCGTCGCCGTTGGCGGGCGCGATCGCCGCCGTGGTGGACACCGTGGCGGCGGCGGTGGCGGGGGAGAAGGCACCGGAGGACCCCGCCGCCGTCGCCGCCGCACGCAGGGCGCGCGAGGCCGCCGCCGACCAGGCCGCCCGGCAGGCGGCACGGAAGGTATTCACGGCCGGCGGTACCCGCGACGGGCGCACCGCCACGGCGGGCACCCGCCTACCCACCCCGGCCGAGCGTTCGGCTGCGCGGGTGCTGGCGCGGGCGTTGGACACCGCCGGGGTCCGGGAACGGGTCGCGGTGCGCGCCGCCTCGGAGGTGCCGCCGGGACGGTTGCGGATGCGCGGGGTACGTGCCGCCGAAGCCCAACGCGCCGCCGGGGCGCAGGTGACCGCGCAGCCGTTCACCCGCACCACCCGCACGGCCGTGCCGACCCCGCCGCTGCGGCTCGGGGTGGCGTGCGACGTGTCCGGCACGATGGGCCGGGTACGCGCCCACGTGGCCTCGGCGGCGTGGCACCTCGCCGCCGCCGCCCGCCACACCAGGGTGCCCGCCGACACCGCGAGCGTGATCTTCGGCAACCACGTCCGCCCGCTCACCCGCCCTGGCAAACACCCCGCCGAGGTCACCGAATTCGCCTCCCGCGACAACTGGGAGGACATCCCCACCGCGATCGACGCCCTCGACGGTGTTCTCGGGTTGTCCCGCCCCGGTGCGGCACGCCTGCTGGTGGTGGTCTCCGACGGCCGGTTCCGCGACCAACCCCGCCACGACGGGCAACGCATACTCGACCGGTTGCGCGCCGCCGGGTGCGCGGTGCTGTGGCTGACCACCGGCGACCACGACACCCCGCTCGACGGGGCGACCGTGCACCACCTCGCCGACCCCGCCACCGCCGCCCAGGCCATCGGACGCGCCGCCACCACCGCCCTGCGCACCACCCACTAACCACCCGGTCCGGGGCGGGCACCCCCGCCCCGGACCACCCCGCCGATCACCAACCGACCACCCGAGAGGTGACCACGATGACCACCGCCACGCCCGGACTCGCCCAGCGCGCCGTGCACGCCGCACACGCCCACCGCGCCGCCGACCCCGATGGGTTCCACCGCCGCCACGACAACCCCGAGGAGTGGAACCGGTGGGTACGTCGCGCCCGCGTCGCCCGCACCGTCGCCACCGCCCTCCAAGTGCCCACCGACGCCGTGCTCGTCACCGACGACCCCCACCGCACCTACCCCACCCGCACCGGGGACGTTCCCGGCGACCTGATCACCACCACCGACCCGGCAACCGGGCACACGTGGCGGTTCATCCCCGACCACACCACCCCCGGACAGGCATGGCTCCTGCTCGACACCTGCCCCCGCTGCTCCGCCGAGGTCCCCGTCACCCGCATCGCCACCCTCGCCGACCTCGGCGACCACCTCGACCCCGACACACGATCCGCCCGGGACATCGGCGACGCGGCCGACCACCAGCCGGACTGCACCGGCACGGGGTCCACCGAGCCGTCCTCGGAGGGCGCGCCTCCGTGCACGCGCGACCCCGACCCCGAACCCGCCGACCACCACCGGCGAACCCCCGCCGACCCACACGACACCCCGACGCGACACCCCGGGAGGACGGCGACGACCGCCCACACCCCGGCCGACATCGAGATCAGCCCGCGCCGCTTCACCGAGAACGGCTGCCAGGTGACCGCGATCGTCGTCGACCCCGCCGGCACCCGAACCCTGTACGGCACCGTCACCCGCAAGGGCGCGTTCGTCGGCAGCTACTACCGCGCCGACCGCGTCCGCCGATCCTCCTGGCGCATCGTCACCGCCCTCGGACTTCCCCTCACCCTCGACCGCCACCCCGTGGACCTGCCTTCCGAAGGAGCCGCTGTCCACGTGCTGACCACCGTCCTCACCGCCCGCGACAGCTACGAGGCCGAACAACGGCTCCGGGAGGCACTCCGCCTTCCCCGGTGACCAACCACCCAGACCCCCGCCGCTCGTGGCCGCGCCACCCGATCCGCAGATCACGAGCAACGACCACAACCCGACCGGTCGGAATCCGGAGAAACCGACCTCCACCCCACAACCGAAACCCGACAGCCCGGAGGACACCATGCACGCCGCGACCTTCTTCGACGCCGCGACCACCGACACGCACGACGACACCACCGCGATCGCCGACTTCTACCTCGGGCACGACACCCGGCGCAGGTGGCTGGGAACCCTGCAGGGCCCGACAGACCCGTACTCGCTGAACGAAACCGCCATCGGCCGGCAGCTGGTGGAGGCAACCACCCCCGACACCTTCACCACCGCCGTGACCGACCTGCTCCACGCATCCAGCGAACTCGACAATGTGCTGTGCCACCTGCCCGACGACGGCTGGCCCTGGCCGTGGCGCAACTCCCGCCACGCCGACTGGATCTACACCTTCGACGGCACCCGCGTCTGGGTGAGCGCCCCGACCACGCGCCACACCGCAATCCCGACCATCCTGCTACCAGAACCGGACAGCGCCCTCGCCCAGCGGACCACCCTGATCGACGACCTCATCGAACGAGCCGAGACCACCACCGACCACGCCACCACCCCCGGCACACCCAGCCGACGCCGCAGCCGCTTCGACCTGGTCCACGAACACATCCTGCGCGTCGAGGACCGCACCACCCCGCTGACCGACGCCGAGGTCGCCGCCTTGGCCGTCGCCCTGACCGATCCGATGGTCCGTGACGCCTGCCTGTCCTTCGCCACCGGCGGCCACGCCCCCGCCGCCGAAGCCCTGTGGACCCAGCTGGCGAAAGCCACCCCGGCCCCCGAGCGCGCCGAACCGACCTCGCTGCTGGCGGTGTTCGCCTACCTGCGTCACGACATCCCCCTGGCCATCGCCGCGACCGCACACGCCCGCAACGCCCACCCCGGCCACCGACTCAGCGAGCTGATCGGCCAGGCGATCGCCACCCACCTCGAGCCCGAGCACCTGCACCGCATGGCACACGACAGCCACCACCTGATCGACCAACTCTGACCCGCCACCCTCCCAACCAGGAGCACACGGCACTCCATCGACGCGACCACGGACCCGGCACCTCGCCACCACTCACCCGATGTCCCCACCGCGCCGATCGGGACCACACGGATCGAGGTGGCGAGCAGCCGTGACGACCACGACACCAGGACCATGCCGATGAGCGACAACGAGCAGAACCCAAGCCCACAACCCGCAGCGCCCCCGCTGATCGACTTCGAGGCACAGTGCCCGGACTGCGCCGTGACGGTCGGCGAAGCGCACGCCCACGGCGGGTGCGACGTCGCCCGCTGCCTGGTGACCGGACGGCAACAGCTGATGTGCGACCTCGACCACGACTGCGGCCACGACACCTGGACCGGCTGGCGGCCAGGCCACCTCGACTGCGAACGACTCGGCTGGATGATCGGCCCCGGCTTCCCCGACCTCCACCGCCTCTACACCCAGGCCATCTGGGACCCGGCGCACCGCCACTGGACCGCACCGACCTGACCACACCCAACCCCGCCACCGCAGGAAAATCGGATGCCGCCGGGCGACCCCGCCACGGGTCGCCGGCGGCCCGTACCCGGCCAGCCCTACGGGCCGACTCGAAGACGCCCCGCCCCTGCGGCAGGTATTGACCTCGCGGCGGCGTCGGCGATGTTCACGATCGGCCTGGCCCAAGGCGACTGCGTCGACCTCCCCGCCCGCATCCGGCAGGTACGCGACCGGTTGGCCCTCCAGGAGCAGCAGCCAGCCCGGCGACGCGAAATGCCCGACCGCGACCCCTCCGGGACCACGACCCCTATCCGGCACCGTCACCGCCCGTCCCGGCGGCTCGGATGCCGAAATCGACCGTAACCCCCATTAAGGACAATGGGGGTTACGAGTCCGCAGCCACCGTCGGTGGTGCTACCTTCCCGCGTCGATCGTCGAATCGACGGCGCAGGAGTACTTCTTCGGCTTGTCGCTGGTGCGCACGGCGTAGCCGCCCTCGACCAACTTCTCCAAGGCGTTGTGGACAGCACCCGCCGACCGCTCCAGTGCCTTGCCGACCGCGTTCGGGCTGAACTCCTGGCCCGTGTTCTCCCTCAGGTAGTCCTCGACCATCCCGCGCAGCGCCCCCGATGCCAACCGCCCGCCCGTCGACCGGACCTCCCCGTCCACCCGCGCCTCAGCCGCCACAGCGGCCTCACCGTCGGCAGGCCGGCCGCCGGTCGACCGGTCATCGACGCCCCCGTTCCCGGTCGGCGCGTCGTCGGTCGCCTCGTCATCCGTGGACTGGTCGGTGAACTGGTCAACGGTCGGCTCGTCAAGAACGGTGATCGACCAACGGTCGGCCGGGCGCGCTCCACCGTCGGCGATCCCGGGAGTTCGGGCGACAAGGTTGTCCCTGTCCCAGCGGGCGAGGATCTTCGTGGCGGTGGACCTGCCGATCCCGGCGGCGACCGACAACACGGCAGCGGTGCTGCCCGGATCGTCGAGCAGCGCCTGCCACAACTTCTCCTCGGTGTCCGTGCGCGGCTTCGCCGGGTCGGGAACGGCCCGGAGGACGGGGATGGTGCTGGAGGACATGGCTACCTCGCAGTGGTGATGTTCCAGTGGGCGGTCGTGCCCCGGCCGGAGCGGGTGCGGCCCCCGGTGCGCATCCGGTGGTTGTCGAGCCGCACGACTATGAACGCTTCCTTGCCCCCGTGAAGTCAAGCGGAACGTCGAATGCCCCCATTCGTCTCCTGTGGACGATCGGTGAACCACGGAAGTTTTCCACCACAAGGGTTACTTCACCGCTGATTTCGAACCGTGTATTGACACCGTGACGATCACGAAGCGTCCATGCACATCGGCCGTTCGACCCAGGACGAACCGGACCCGAAGGGACGCCACCGCCATGACCGTCGACATCGCCGCACCGACACCACCCGAACCCGCACCCGACGTCGCCGTCACCGCGCTGAACGGCAACACCGGACCCACTGCCCCCACCCCCATGCCCCCAGCGGCACACGGCGACGACGAGGCGAGGATGCTGTGGCGGGAGGGACTTCCACCCGATGCCGTGATCCTCGCCCCGTCGATCGCCGCCACGCCGATGCGGCACCCGGAGGACACCTGGGCGATGCTGGTGCTGGCGGCGGACGTCCTGGACGACACCGACCCCGACCGAAACGGTGAGGTCGCCCTGTTCGCCGGCTGCTGGCTGCCCGAGCAGCCACCCGCCGCCGGCTGCGACGGTGATCTCGTCATCGTGCTGACCACACCCGACGGCGAGTCGCCTCCGGACGACCTGGTCGACGTGGAGATGCTGCTCTCCCACCACGAACGCTGGCTCCGGGTCGGCGAATGGGAAGCGCTGGACCCGCGCTGGCCGTGGACGGTCGCGATGACCGCCGCGGCCATCATGGGACTGCACACCGAGGCAACCGAGGTCGTCCCGACCTCGACAGGCCCGACGGTCGACCACCCCTTGCAGGGTTGGGGCGGCAACGGGGGCCTGACCGACCTGCTCACCGCCCACCTGCTCCGAGCGGGCGAGGAGTTCATGTGGAACCGCCCGGGACACGGTGCCCGGCACACCGCCCGCATCCACTCCGACGGCACCCTGGTCCTCGCCGACGGCCGCGCCTACGCCAACCCCTCCGGCGCGCTGGTCGCCCTCGGCGGCAAGAACCAGAACGGCTGGAAAGCGTGGAAACGAACCTCGGACGGACGCGCACTCGGTGACCTGCGCGCCGAACTGCGGATCCGCCGAGGGCTGACCCTCGAACCACGATGACGATGACACCGGACACCGGACACCCGCTGCGGGCGTCCGGTGTTCTCGATTCCCGGACCGGCCGCCCGGCGACGGCCACTCCGGGCTGTGCCACCGGAGGAGTGTTGCCGGCGGCCACGGGCGCGGTGTCGCCCTGGATCTTCGTTGCCGGGCGGCTTCCGAGGAAGTCCGTGACAACTGTGAAAGCCCGGTCTGATTTCCACAGGACTTGATCGTGCTGGAAGCAGCCTGTGCTCGTACTGCTTGACCACTCGCTCGCTCATGGGTGCCGGTGACCGGCATGAGAGTGCCTCGGAGCACCCGATCGGTCATGATGACTCTTTCGTCCAGTCAGGGGATGGTATGAGGCAACCAACACTCTTTCTGACGGTCGGGCTCCCGGCCACCGGAAAAACCAGTGCTGCGCGACGTGTGGAGATCGAGAACAACGCGCTTCGCCTTACCAAGGACGAATGGGTGAAGGCCCTCTACGGGCACGAGAACCCACCATCGGCCTCCGACGTGATCGAAGGACGGCTCATCGAGATCGGGCTGCGCGCCCTCGAACTCGGCATCAACGTGGTGATCGACTACGGACTGTGGGGTCGGGACGAGCGCTCCGCGCGCGGCAGGCAGCCGCGGACCTCGGCGCAAGGGTGAAAATGCACTACTTCGAGGTGTCCCCGGCCGAGCAGCGCAGACGACTCGACCAACGCCAAGTCGACGAGCCGGACACCACATGGCCCATGTCCGACGAGGAACTCGCCGAGTGGGCCGGCATCATCCAGGTCCCGACTCGAGGTGAACTCGACGGCAGCGAACCCGTTGACGACCCACCGGCCGGATTCGCATCCTGGGACGAGTGGCGCGGGCACCGCTGGCCGCCGACGGTCTCCTGACCGCCACCGCTCATCGGCATGGGCACACGACCACCGGCACCTCACCCACGGTATGAGCGGATGGCACGCTGTCTGCGGGTGAGGGGGCTGGCGTCCGCACCGGTTCGACGTTCTTCGCCCGGTTCGCCGAGCCCCCCGTGCACCGCGGGTTGCCGGGCTCTGCCACTGCGTGGCCTTGGTTCGACGATCTGGGCTGTGAGGTCGGGAGGGCCAGGAGTAGGTGGGCGGGGTGGGGCAGGTATTCGGCGATGCTGGGATGTAGTGCCAGGAGCAGGGTCGACACCGTGGCGACGGCGACCATGGCGGGGTGGCGACGAAGATCGCGGCCGTGCTCGCCGATTCGGAGGCGTCAGGTGCGACAGGAGCCTCACCGGTAGCGTCTCCAAGCCCTGTCATGGCGCTCCTTCGACTCGACCCCATGTGCCCTCCGCGTCGGCGATGCCGCCACCACCATTCCGCTCACCGGGATGAGCGTGTCTTCCCGACGTGCGTTCGGCGGCATGAGATCGCGTTGCCGGTTCTTGGCTGGGGCGGTGATGCCTTCGGCTAATGGTCGGGTTCTCGGGGTTCCGCAATGTTGCGGTTTCATGTCATGCCGAGTAAACGCAGACGGCGCCACAAATGAGCACCGCTCAATTCGTCGAGTTGGCGAGTCGGGTCGTGGGGCGTGTGCTGTTGAGTGGGCGTGGCCTCGTAGCGGTAAGCGGGTGGGGTGCGATCATCGGGTGTCGGTTCACGGGCGTTGCGGCTTCCGGGCAGGGGTGGTCATGGCATTCGGTCGGGGTCGTGCCTGGTGGTTGGCGGGTGTGGCGGTGCTCGGTGGGGTGGTGTGGGCGCTGTTGCGGTTCGGTGTGCCGGTGGTCCTAACCGAGGAGGAGCACCCTGCCCGGCCGGTGGTGGAGGCGTTGAGCTGGTTCGCCGGTATCGCCGGCCTCCTGGTGGCTGTCGCGGCGTTGGTGGTGGCGGTGCGTCAGAGGTCGCGCGACAACATCGAGGTCGGCGATGAGCCCTCGTCCGCTTCCTCGGCGGCGCGGACGCAGACGGCCACCGGTGGCGGTGTGGTGTTCACCGGAGACGTGACCGGGGGTTCGGGGTCGGGGGCGACCACCGGGGTGCACATCGGTGGGGTGGAAGGGCCGCCGGACCCTCCGGCGCCGGCGCGGCCGTAGGCCAGGCCACGTCGGCGACAGCTCCACAGGCCGGGGGCGCGGTGTCGCTGACCGGGAACGTGACTGGTGGGGCGGGGCCCACGATCGGCGCCATGCAGGGCGGCACCCTGGTGCAGGGGGACCTGATCGTCGGCGGGTCGGCCGTGCCGGTGATGGAGACGGTCGCGGCCGCGGCGGGGTTGGGCAGGCTTCCCGCCGGCTCGGAGTTGTTCGTCGGGCGGTCGGGAGAGTTGGAGCGGCTGGACCGGGTGGTGGCGGGCTCGGGTCGGGCGGTGGTGGTCGCGGTGCACGGGTTGGGCGGGGTCGGCAAGAGCACCCTGGCCGCCCGCTTCGCCCGCCTGCGCGCCGGGCGGTACACGCTGGTGTGGTGGATCACCGCGGACACCGCCTCCGCGCTGGACGCCGGTCTGGCCGACCTGGCGGGCACCCTGGCCCCACAGGCGGCGGACCTGCCCTCGGAGCAGCGCACCGAACTGGGTGTGCGGTGGCTGGCCACCCATGACGGGTGGCTGCTGGTGTTGGACAACCTGACCACGCCCGGCGACGCGGCAGGGTTGTTGGAACGGGTGCGCACCGGCACGGTGATGATCACCTCGCGCCAGGGCGGCGGCTGGCGGGGCATGGAGACGGTCCCGCTCGACGTGCTGCCCCCCGCCGAAGCCGTGGAACTGCTGACCCGCCTGGTACGGACAGAATGGCCCGAGGCGGACCTGACCGACGCCGACCGGCTGTGCGCGGAGCTGGGGTGGCTGCCGCTGGCGGTGGAACAGGCGGGCGCCTACCTCGCCCAGGCCCGCATCACCCCAACCGCCTACCTGCACCTGTTGGCGCGGTACCCGGCGCGGATGTTCACCGCCACCGCCGAAGGCGGCGACGCCCAGCGGACCATGGCCCGGGTCTGGCACGTCACCCTCGACCACCTCGCCGACACCCCGCTGGTCGGAGACCTGCTGCGCCGGCTGGCCTGGTACGCCCCCGACGCCATCCCCCGCGACCTGGTCACCACCGGTACCGACGCGCCGGAGCCCGACGTTGTAGAGGCGCTGGGAAGGCTGGCCGCCTACAGCATGATCACCCTCACCGCCGACACCATCGCCGTGCACCGACTCGTCCAGGCCGTCACCCGCACCCCCGACCCCGCCGACCCTCACCGCCGCCCCGACGACATCGCCCACGCCCGCGACACCACCACCACCGTCCTGGCCACCGCTCTCGCCGACGCCGCCCCAGGGCTCCCGGCAGACTGGCCCGTCTTCCGGACGGTGCTGCCCCACGCCCGCGCACTACTGGAACACACCCACCCCGACACCGACACCGCCCTGCGCTGCACCCTCGCCGACCGCCTCGGCCGCTACCTCAACAACCAGGGCGATCCCGCCACCGCCATCACCCTGCACACCCGCGCCGCCCAAGGCCAGGAACGCCTCCACGGTCCCGACCACCCGAACACGCTGGCCTCCCGCAATAACCTTGCCTACGCCTACCGGACGGTGGGTGATCTGGGGCGCGCGATCCCGCTATACGAGGCAGCCCTGGCCGACTGCGAGCGGGTGTTGGGTCCCGATCACCCGGACACGTTGAGCTCTCGCAACAACCTTGCCAGCGTCTATGAGGCGGCGGGTGATCTGGGGCGCGCGCTTCCGCTGTTCGAGGCAATTCTGGTTGATCGGGAGCGGGTGTTGGGCCCTGACCACCCGGACACGTTGAGCTCTCGCAATAACCTCGCCTATACCTACCGGGCGGCGGGTGATCTGGGACGTGCGCTTCCGCTGTTCGAGGCGACCCTGACCGACTTCGAACGGGTGTTGGGCCCTGACCACCCGGACACGTTGAGCTCTCGCAATAACCTCGCCTATACCTACCGGATGGTGGGTGATCTGGGGCGCGCGCTTCCGCTGTTCGAGGCAACTCTGGTTGATCGGGAGCGGGTGTTGGGCCCTGACCACCCGGACACGCTGAACTCTCGCAACAATCTTGCCAGCGTCTATGAGGCGGTGGGTGATCTGGGGCGTGCGCTTCCGCTGTTCGAGGCGACCCTGACGGACTTCGAACGGGTGTTGGGCCCTGACCACCCGAACACACTGAACTTCCGCAACAACCTTGCCAGCGTCTATGAGACGGTGGGTGATCTGGGGCGCGCGATCCCGCTATACGAGGCAGCCCTGGCCGACTGCGAGCGGGTGTTGGGTCCCGATCACCCGAGCACGTTGACCTCCCGCAACAATCTTGCCTACGCCTATCGGGCGGCGAGTGATCTGGGGCGCGCGCTTCCGCTGTTCGAGGCAACTCTGGCTGATCGGGAGCGGGTGTTGGGTCCCGACCACCCGGACACGTTGAGCTCTCGCAATAACCTCGCCTACGCCTACCGGATGGTGGGTGATCTGGGGCGCGCGCTTCCGCTGTTCGAGGCAACTCTGGCTGATCGGGAGCGGGTGTTGGGTCCCGATCACCCGGACACGTTGAGCTCTCGCAACAATCTTGCCAGCGTCTATGAGGCGGTGGGTGATCTGGGGCGCGCGCTTCCGCTGTTCGAGGCAACTCTGGCCGATCGGAAGCGGGTGTTGGGTCCCGATCACCCGAGCACGTTGACCTCCCGCAACAACCTCGCCAGCGTCTATGAAGCGGCGGGTGATCGGGGACGCGCGATCCCGCTGTTAGAGGCAACCCTGGCCGACTGCGAACGCATCCTGGGCGCTGACCACCCGACAACCAAGATCATCCGATCAAATCTTGATTACGTAAAATCGGCTTAAATTTTCCGGTAGGGATAATGCTGTCGTGTCAACAGTTTTTGAACGTCCTGACATCGGCGTGAGCGAATGTTGCCCGAGAGGTGTCCGACAGTGTCGTACTTTACGCCGTACTTGATCTGGCGATCATGTGGTGGTCGTCTGCACGTAGGAGTGGTCAATTTTGTGCGGAAACCATGGTTGCAGTGGAAGTCGCCGGCCTGGTCGCTCCGGCGTAGTCGTCGCCGTTGTAGCGGTGGTTGTCGATCTGGACCGGTTGTCCGAAGGTCGGTGCGTTGATCATGAGTCCTGCGCCGATGTAGAGGCCGACGTGGTGGATGTTGTCGGGTGTGCCGTAGAAGACGAGGTCGCCGGGCAGCAGTGGTTGTCCGGTCGGGACGCGGGGGCCGGCGTCGAATTGGGTTTGTGCGGTGCGGGGCAGGTTGACTCCGGCGGCGGCGTAGGCGGCTTTGGTCAGTCCGGAGCAGTCGAAGCCCGTGTGGCCGCCGTCGGGTCCGTTGCCGCCCCACACGTAGGGCAGGCCGCGCATCCCGCAGGCGTAGTTGATCGCGGTGAGGGTAACCGGGTTGGGGGCTTGGATGGCGTTGCAGTCGCCGTTGCCGACGCTGATCGCGGCGGCCTCGGCGTACCGGGCGGCTTGGTCGAGGACCATGTCGACGTACCAGTCTGCGTGGTTGTAGGCGAAGATCGCCGCCCGCAGGTCGCCTCGGCGGACGCCCTCGTCGCAGAGCAGGAAGGCGGCGGCGTGGACGGCGTCGTGGGGGTTGTACCGCGAGGGCGGGGTGGCGCCGCCGGGTGGGATCTGGTGGGCGGCGATGACGCCGTTGAAGGTCGGTGCGAGGAACTGCATCGGTCCGGCGGCCCCGGCGTGGTTCTCGCCCTCGGTGACTCCGGGTGCTTGGAGGCGGCCGTGGTCGGTTTCGATCTTGCCGATGGCGGCGAGCACGGTCCAGTCCAGTCCGGGGCAGTACGGGGCGGCGGTGATGTAGAGCCGGCAGTAGTCGGGCGGGATGTCGGCGATGGGCTTGGTGCAGTCCACCGGGGTGGTCGACGAGCCACCGAACAGTGCGTCCACCACGGCGCTCATGCCCTGGCCGATCAGGATGGGGATGAGCAGCAGCACGGCGGCGGCCCCGATGGCGGGCTTGGCGGGCACGGGCTCACCGCCTTCCCGGGTGGCCCTGCCCGCGCGGTGCCGCCGCGGGTGGCATCGGTGAGGGCGGCGGGGCCGTCGGATGCGGTGAGTCCGGCCCGGGCCCGGCGTCGTCGACGGTGGTGGCCGGTGGTGGAACGTGCGGCCAGGCGTCGGGCAGCTGCGACAGCGTCCGTCGTCGAGCCTTACCGGTCGGGGTGTCGAGGGGCAGCCAGATCTCGTCGGCGGGGCTGGGGTGGGCGGCGGTGGGGTCGAGCAGTTCGGCCGTCGTGGTGGCGACCGGCACCGAGCGCCGGTCGTCCAGCTCACGCCAGGCCCGCGTCAACAGTCGACGGGCGGTGGCTTCGCGTCGTGAGGTCGGCAGCCACACCAGCACGGGTGTGGTGATGCCGGTGGCCTGTGCGAGCGCGGCGTAGCCGGTCAGTTTCCCGGCGAGTTTGGCCAGGACCTCGGTGCCGAAGTCGTACTCCAGGAACCATTCGATGTGTCGGTCGCCGTCGCGCCAGCGGCCGTAGCCGTCGGGTTTGACCAGGTCGCCGAAGTGGCGGGCGCAGCGGGTCTCGGACCACCACGCCGCCAGCGCGACCTGTTCGCCGGGGTGCGGGTGGCGGGCGCGGTCGACCAGGGCGGTGAACCACTCGTTGACCCCGACGGTGTGGGCCAGGCGCAGGCTGTGGGCGACGCCGAAGACCCGGTCGTGCCGGTAGCCCATCTCCTTGGCGTCCAGGCCGTCCGCGGCGGCGAGCACGGCCGCGCCGGCGGGCGCCAGGACGTAGTGCATGGGCGCGGTGCCGACGGTGACGAACGGTTGGAAGCGGTCGACGACGCCCCAGGTGTAGAGCTCGCGCAGCCGCAACCGCCCGGACCGGAAGCTCGGGAAGGCTAGGGCGGTGATCTGGTGGGCGGTGAGCACCCGGTGCTCCCAGAGCATCCGGGTGATCCACCTGTCGCGCGGGGTCAGCCGCCACGCCAGCACGGCCTGGTGTTCGGCGGTGTTGGCCGCGCGTGGTGTGGGTCGGGTGGGCTTATGGCCGCGCAGGGCGCGCTGCCGGGTGGGATTGGTGATCATGGATGATGCCTCCTGGCCGGGAATGGAAATTTTGTGTGCGCCGTACGGGTGATGTGCTTCGGTTTCGTTCGCCGGGTTGTTCGGTGTGCGTATCGTCGTGTGATGTCGTCTTCGTCCGACGTTGCCGTCGAGGGTGTCGAAGGGCCGTTGGCGGAATTTGCCGCGCTCCGCGTCGAAATACAGGAAAGAGTGAAGGCGCAACAGCAGATGCTGTCGTTTCAGCTGACCTTCACCGGTGCCGTCTTCGGGTTCGCCATCACACGGCCGGGGATGACGGCGCTGCTCTTGATCGTCCCGTTCGGTTCGTATCTGCTGTGCGCTCGCCTCGTGGCGCAGCACTTCGGCACCCTCAGGGTCGCGATGTACATCAAGGACGAGTTGAGCGGCCGGGTGCCCGGAGGGCTTGGCTGGGAGCGGTGGCTGGAGTCCCGGCAAAGGCGGCGTCCGCATTTTATGGGTTCCACGTTGCCGTTGTTGTTCACCTTCGCCGGTGCGAGCGTCCTGGCCTTGGGGTGGACGACGGGGTATGTGTTCGGTCGTCACGGTGTGCAAACCCTCGCCCGCTTCGGTCTCGGCGCGTTCTGGGTTCTCGGTGTCGCTGCGGCACTTTCCTGTGTTGTCTTCGTGTTGCAGATGAACAATCGCCTGCCGGTTCGCAGTTGGGCCCAGACGGGACTGTCCTGACCGGGCACCGGTGTATTCGTTCACCGGACTCGGACCTCACCCGTTGCGTCGTGGATCGGCGTTGTGCGTGCGTACGACGGACTCGCTGTGGCGCACAGGCCGAAGCGCGCTCGATCGTGTGGGGTGCGGCCGTCCCTCGGGCGTCCGGGCGGGTCCGGAGCCGCTCCCGCCCACGCGGGTCTGTGCCGTCCGGCGAACCGCGGCGCGGATCTCCCGGGCGCGTCCGGGTACGGCTGCTGAGAGGGGCTGGGTGCGCAGGGTGAACGGCTGGGTTTCCTCGCCGTGCAGGACGAGGCGGGCGGCGGCGTGGTAGACGCCGAGGTGGGCGAGGTCGTGGTCGGTCAGGCGTGGCGTGGTGTGGCGGGAGAGTTCGCGGGCGTCTTCGGGCGAGGCGTTGAAGAAGATCTTGGAGCGGGCGTTGGTGGACGTGCCCTCGCGCAGTTCGCGGGGGAGTTGGCCGAGGTGTTGGTGGGCGAGGGTCATGGCGAGGCGGAAGCCGCGGGCTTCGGCGAGCATGTCCTCGATGGGGTAGGGCAGGTTGAGGAAGTTGTGGCATTCGTCGATCACCAGGCTCGCGTCGCGGCGCTCGCGTTGCGGGGTGCGGGCGCGGGCGGTGGTGGCCTGCCAGGTGCGGGCGACGACCAGCGATCCGATCAGCCGGGTGGTCTCCTCGCCCAGGGAGCCTTTGGGGATGCGGACCAGGCAGATGCCGCCGTCGAGGACTTCGGTCATGTCGACGGTGGAGTGGCCGCCGGCGATGGCGTCGCGGACGAAGGGGCGCAGCAGGAACGCGCGGAGTTTGTTCATCAGCGGGCTGATGGCCTGGGAGCGGGCCGAGTCGGTGAGTTCCTCGTACCAGGTCCAGAAGCCGCGCAGGACCGGGTCGGCGACGCCGGCGGTGACGCGGGTGCGGAACGCGGTGTCGGCCAGGAGTTTGGGCAGGTCGGCGAGGGTGGCGACGCCGTCCTGGGTGCGCAGGGTAAGGCAGGCGGCGCGCATGACGTCGTCGGTGCGCGGTCCCCAGAACGCCGAGTAGACCCGCCGGAACACCGACACGAGGTTGTCCACGGTCAGGTCGGTGTCCCCGCCGTCGAGCGGGTTGAGGCAGGGTGGCCGGGAGCGGCTGTCGGCGTCGAAGATCACCACCCGGTCCGCGGCCGAACGCGGAAGCCGCGACAGCACGTCGGTGACCAGGTCGCCCTTGGGGTCGATCAGCACGATGCCGCGTCCGGCTTCGGCGTCGGCGAGGATCATGGTGCCCAGCAGGGTGGACTTGCCGGAGCCGGTGGCGCCGATGACGTGCAGGTGGTGGCGCGCGTCCGGGACGCGCAGGGCGACGGGGCGCTGGTGGCCGGTGTCGGTGACCCCGATCGGCTTGGCCTCCGGACCTGGGGTGGCGATACCGGGCGGGGGTGCGACGGCGCGGGCTCCGGCGCGCTGGATGCCGGGAATGGCGGCGTCGGTGGGCAGGTGCGCGATCGCCGCCAACTCCGGCACCGACAGCAGATCGCCGTGTCCGAGGCGGCGGGAGTCGATCACCCGACCGGGGTGGCGCAGGCGGCGTCGCCGGTAGTGGTTGTGCTCGGTGTAGGAGGCGAACGAGGAGGCCAGCGCGTGGGCCCGGCCGCGAGCGGTGTCCCGGGCCTGCCGGAACTCGGCCTCGCCGCTGCCTCTGGGCAGCAGGGTGGCCACGGCGTAGCGCACGACGGTCTCGAACTGCGACCCGCGTTGCTTGGCCACGATGGCGCGGTTGTGCGCCGCGTATTCCAGGCTGGTCTGCGGGTCGCTGTGCAACACCCCGGTCTTCGGCCGCGCCGCCGCGGAACGCCGTGACCGGCTGCCGATGCCGGGGGTGATCGCGTCGAGCAAGCGACCGACCAGGCGGGTCGAGCCGCCGGTGTGCACCCGGCGGGCGGCGCGGCGGGCTTTCTGGACGCGGCGGCCGGTGACCGGGCGGGCGAGGACCTGTACGCAGGCGTGTTCGTCGCGGGCCAGCCCGACCGGCGCGCCGAGCAGGGCGCGGATCGGGTCGGCGTCGAAGCCGCTGCGGATGGGCAGCGCCTCGGGGCGGGCCAGCCGCAGCTCGCCGCCGACCACCAGCCGCGGCCGGCCCTCGGCCTGTGGCGGCAGGGGCGGTTCGGCGGGGCCGACGCGGGTGTGGGCGCCGGGCCAGGCGGCCTCGACGGCGCGTTCGACCAGGCCGGGCGGGATGACGCCGGGTACCCACAGCCGGATCGCGACCCCGGCCTCGGAGAAGAGGTACTCGCAGGCGATGTGCGGCTGTCCGGTGGACGCCCGTCGCCACCCGGGCCGCAGCAGCCCGACGAGGTTGGACCACAGCGCCGCCCCGCCCGCGGGATCGACCGTCGGCGGGGCGAGCACGGTGACCTGACGGGCGTCGGCCAGCAGCATCCCGTGGCAACGCCGACCCCACCACCACCGGGCCAGCACGGTCGCGGAGACGAGCACGGCGAGGACCGGGGCCGCGATCGGACCCCACTCCAGCGCGAGGTCACGCAGCCGCTCCAGCAGCGTCGACAGGGCGCCGCCGGGGTCGCGCAGGTAGTCCTCCAGCCACCCCGCTGCCACCGCAGTCGACGACCTGGGAACCGGGGTGTCGGCGCGGGAAAGCGAGTCCGGTGGCTGATCGGAAGCAGCCGGTACCCGGGCAGGTGTTCGAGGCGACATGAACGAGTCCCTTCACGGGAAAGGTGCGCTCAAGGCGCAGGCGGCAAAAGGGAGCGCTCCGGGTCAGACGGCGTCGAGGTGGATCTCGCCGGCGTCGGAGTCGAACTCGCCTTCGTCGGCCCGGTAGTCGTCCCCGTCGAAGCCGAGGTCGACGAACGGGGCGTCGGCCTGCTCGCCCGTCTCGCCGGTGTCGGCGTAGGCGGCGAGTTCGGCCGGGTTGCTGGTGACCAGGTGGTGCTCGGTCGGGGAGGCGATGGCGTGGAATGCCACTCGCTGCGTGCCTGCCGACAGCAGGCCCTGTCCGCGGTCGGCGGAGAGCAGGAACTGCCGTTCCCCGGCGGAGAGATCGAAGGTCCGGGTGATCTCGTCGATCGCCTGGGAAGCCTGCCGCAGCAGGATCTGGGTCGCCGCGTTCGCCACGACCGCCTTGCCCAGGTCGCTGCCGAGCACGTCGGCGGTGTCCTGGGTCGCGACTGTCAACCCGGCCCAGTGCTTGCGGGACGCCTTGGCCATGCGGAACAGGAACTCCGCGCCGGAGGGCTCCCGCATCAGCAGCCACGCCTCGTCGACCACGACCAGGCGCGGGCGGCGGATGGCCGGGTTGGACACCCTCCTCCACACCGCGTCCAGGGTCAGCAGCGTGCCGATGCCCTTGAGCTCGTCGGGTAGGTCACGCAGGCTGAACACCACCAGGTGGCCCTCGGGGGTGACGCTGCTGGGCCCGTCGAACAGCTGCGCGAAGGCGCCCTCGACGAACGGGTGCAACCTCGCCGCCAGCTCACCGGCGGGGCGGTCACCGGCATCACCCGAATCCGCCAGCCGGTCGCGCAGGGTGCGCAGAGTGGGGGAGGGGCGGGTCCAGGTTCGCGGGTCGGCGGTGATCCCCACCGACTGGTAGGTCGAGGCGATCGCCCGGTCCAACGTCGCCCGCTCGGCTGCCGCGGGCTCACCTCCGAGGAGCACGGCGAGGACGGTGTGCAGGAACAGCGACCGGCGCACGAGCGCGTCCTTGGGTGCGGTGCGCCGGCCGTCGGCGCGGGTGTGGACGGGCAGGTCGAACGGGTTGAGGCGTACGCCGCGTGCGCCGAGGTGGACGTAGGTGCCGCCGACTGCGGCGGCCAGGCGGGCGTACTCGTCCTCGGGATCGACCACGGCGATCTCGACACCCCGGTACAGGCTGCGCAGCAGCTCCAGCTTGACCAGGTAGGACTTGCCCGCCCCGGAGCGGCCGAGGATGACGCTGTTGTGGTTGTGCATCCCGTCGCCGAACCGGTCCCAGTGCACCAGCCCCTGGGAGCCGATGTTGTAGCCGTAGAGCACCCCGGACGGCGCGGTCGCGGAGGTGGGGTCGGGTGCGGGGAGGTCGGGGCTGGTGAACGGGAACGCCGCCGCCAACGCGCTGGTGTCGAACGTGCGGCGCATCCCGATCAGGTCCAGGCCCATCGGCAGGGTGGACACCCACCCTTGCAGGGACCGGTAGGTGGTGTGCTTGGCGTCGAGCAGCAGCGAGGCGCACAGCGACCGCAGCGCGGCCACCTCGTCGACGAGGTCCTTCTCGGAGGTGGCGTGGACGGTCAGGTAGAGCCCGACGCGGAAGAGCTTGCCCTCGCCGCGGGCGACGCGGTGGGACAGGTCGTAGGCGTCCTCGGTGGCGGCCTCGACCCGCGGGTCGAACAGGCGCCCGTGCTCGGCGGTGTGCCGCCGTCCGGCCTCCAGCTTCGCCAGCTGCTTCTTGAGCCGGGAGGCGGCGGTGACCGGGTCGATCGGCTCCACGTGCAGCGAGACGTCCAGCCGACCGGGGTAGGTCAGCAGCGGCGCCAGCCAGCCCGGGTGCACCTCGCGGGGAAAGCCGACCACCGCGAAACTCGACACCCACTCACCACCGACCTCCAGGTGTCGGGCCGCAACCGACAGGGCGTCGGGGGTGAACGCGGCGGCTGCCGACGAGGCCCCCGCGGCGGTCGTGTTGGTGCGTCGTGTGCGGGAGGCCATCAGCACCGCCCCCCGTCCTTGTCGCGGGGGTGATCCCAGCCGTCGTCGTAGTCGTCGTCCGGGCCCAGGCCGGAGGTGGTGGTGATGACCTCGTCCGCGCCAGCCAGCCCGGCGGACGGGGGCAGCAGGCTGTCGGGGTTGCACGCCGTGGCCAGCACCGCCGTGGCCTGCCCGGCGTCGAGCGGGGTGATCACAATCCCGGCCGGGGACAGCAGCTCGACCGCCTCACCGAGGCGGCGCACCAGCCGCGACTCGCCCGCCCGCCGGGCCCCGGCATCGATCTGCCTCGTCTGCTTGCGGTGTCTACCCGTCATCGTCGCGAGCACCGCCAGCGGGCCGGGGCCACCCAGCCCGTCGGTCGGGGCCGCGGTGCCGAGCGGTTCGCGTAGCACGAGCAGCACCTGTCGGCGCAGCAGCTCCGACTGCCGGCCGAGCCGGTCCAGGTAGTCGGCGTGCTCGACGGCGGCGGCCTCCAGCGCGGGGTGCGGCAGCCCGCCCGCGCGTTCGCGCAGCTCGGTGATCCGGGCGGACAGGTCGAGGCGTTCGGTGCGCACGAGCACCTGCACCGGGGCGGTCAGCGAGTGCAGGTAGCGGCCGAACGAGGCGACCAGCGCCTCCTGCTCGTTCGGCGTGCGCAGCGCGAAGTTGACCGTGCCGGCGACTGCGACCACAGCCAAGCCGTCGCTACCGAGATCGACCACACCGGTCTCGGTGACCGCCTCGGCCGGCAGCCGCAGCGCCGAGGGCGAGACCCGCCCGGACCGCGCCGACCGGCCTCCGTCGTCCTGGTCACCGCCCTCGGTGTGCTCGGCGTTCGGAGTCAGCCAGGCGGGCACCGGGCGCACGCCCTCCGGCGCGGCCACCCGCAGCCGTGGAGCGAGTCGCTGGCGGATCGCGGCGACGAGCAGCCTGTCCATCGGCACGCCGTCGCGGCGGCCCAGGGCCAGCAGCGCCGACGCGGCGCCGACCGGCACGGCGACGGCGGCGAACACCGGGACCGGGACCAGCGTGCGGGTGGCCGCCCAGATCAGGTAGAGCACCGCCCCGGCGGCGGCGAGGATCGCCAGCTGACGTGCGGTCAACGGACCCAGCACGCGGTCGTGCATGTCCACGTCGGCTGGGATGCGTACGGGCGCGGTCATGACGCCTTACCTCCGGGCTTGGGCCTCGGCCGGGACGCCGGCGGCGGTGGATTCGGCGGCGGCGTCGACGACCTGGGCGGCTTGGGCAGGTCCAGCGGCAGCCGCAGCTGCCGCCCGCGGCGCGGCGCGGGGTGGGGCGGGGTCGCCGGCGGCGGGGTGGGTGCGGGCCGGGGCGCGGGGGCCCGCCGCACCCCCTCCAGCGGCAGCGGGTACTGGCCACTGCGGGTCGGCCGGTTGCCCTGGTGGGGATCGAAGGGAAGCTCCGGCTGCACCACTCGGCTGCGCGTGCGCGGCGGCGCCGGAGGCGGTGGTGTCCGAGGCGGTGGGGCAGCGGTTGGGCGCGGCACCCGACGTACGCCGTCCAGCGGCAGCGGGTACTGCCCGGACCGTGCCGGGCGGTTGCCCCTGTACGGGTCGAACGGCAACTCCGGTTGCCCGCCCTTGCCCCCGCGGGCCGGGCGCCGCGCGGCGGTGTCGGGCCCGGAGGACGAGGCCGGTGGCGGGGTGGTGCGTTGGACGTCGAGGGGCAGTCGGTACTGCCCGTCGCGGCCCAGGACCGGCTTGTTCTCCGGCCAGTCGTCACCCAGCGGCAGCGCCGCTTGGCGGCCCCGGGGAGCCGACGTCTTCGGTGCCGGACCGGGTTTCGGCTTGACCGTGGGCCCGGCGGTCGGGCGGGTGCGGCGCACGCCGGGCAGCGGCAGCACGTACTGGCCGGTTCCGGTGGTGCGCGGGTGGGCGTACGGGTCGGGCGAGCCGCCACCGCCGCGGTCGTGTCCACCCCGGTTGCCGCCTCGGCCACCGGACGGACGGGACCTGGCGCTCCCGCCGCCACCGTGCCCGCCGACCAGGCCGAAGAGTTTGTAGGCGACGAAGGACTTCACCAGCGATCCGACCAGACCGCGCCTGCCGCCTCCGCCGCGCACCGAGGACAGGATCCAGAACGGGATCTTGAACAGGATGTACATCAGCGCCAGCGCGACCAGCAGGTTGACCACGCCGGAGGGGGTCGGGCCGAACAGGGTGAACCCGCCGGGGGCCAGGAACACCGTCAACGCGGTGATCAGCGTGAGGCTCTGGGCGAGCTGGATGGCCAGGCAGCCGCCGTAGGCCCTCCACCACCAGTGGGCGATGCCCTCGGTCTGCTCCAGGGCGTGGAACATCAACACCAGCGGGGCGCCGGCGATCAGGATGACGGTCAGCGCGACGCGCACCACGTAGGTGACCAGCAGCGCCACCAGCATCCCGGCGAGGAAGATGCCGAGCAGGTGGATCCAGATGCCGCCGACGAGGCTGTTGAGCACCAGGTCGCGCAGCGCCTGCCCGGCGTCGGCGCCGACACCGCCGTCCATGACGGCCTCGACGCCGGCGTTGGCGAGCCGGATGCCCGTGCCCGCCACCCACAGCGACAGCGCCCCGGCCAGGAATCCGACCACCAGCCGCGGCGCGATCTCCTTGACCGACTGCCGGGTCTGGATGGTCTGATAACCCATCGCGATGATCCCGGCGAGCACGACCAGCAGCCCGTAGGAGGCCAGCAGGATCTGCCAGGAGTTCTCCCACAGCTCACCCACCCGCGGCAGCGACTCCGGTGTCGGCGTGGTCAGCAACGTGCGGGACAACAGCTCCAGCAGCGGGTCGAGCGCCTCGGTGACGATGCCCCGGAAGAAACCGTTGACCGCCTCGGTGAAGCAGGCACCCAGATCGGTGATACCGCACTCGTCCTCCGGCTCCTCGCCCTGGCCGGGTTGCCCGGTGCCGGGATCGGTCGGCGGCGTCGCGCTGCCCGACGGGGTGAGGCACTCGGGTCGCAGCGACCCCGGGAAGCACGTGGTGGAGGTCGGTGCCCCGGTCGGCAACGGCAATCCGGAATCCGAGGTGGTGGGCAGCGGCTGGGGTTGTGCGGCGGCCGGTGGAACCGGTGGGCCAAGGCCGACGGCCGCGACGGCAAGGACACCGCCCAGTCCGACGACCAGGCTCACCACCGGCACGACCAGTGCCCGGCCGAGCCTCGTGCGAGGCTCACGCACCGCGCGGCGAGGACTTGTGACCGCGGACGTGGACATCTCCCGGCCGGCCGCCGCCGGCGACCCGCGGTGTGTGTCCGCTGCGAGGAGCAGCGAGTCGACAGTGGGGCCGACCGGTGTGCGATGCGCCGTGGACCTGATCGATGGGCACATCGCTCAGGCCCCCACGATGCCCTTGAGCACGGTGACGACCAGTGGCGCGAGCGCGGCCAGGGCGTAGCCGATGCCGGCGGCCTTGAACGCCTCCTTCGACTTCTCCTGCTCGCCCGGGTCGCCGCCGCCGAACACCCGACGCACGCCGCCGACGGTGAGGAACACCGTCGCCAACCCGGCGAGGATGCCCATCAGCCAATTGCGGATGTTGGTCAGGACCTCCTCCACACTTGCCGCGACCGCGAGCACCACGGTGTCCGCCTGCGCGGCCGCGGCGCAGCACGGCAGGGCCAGCGCGACCAGCCCGACGAGCACCAGCGCCCGGAAAGGCACCGCCCGGGAAGGCACACCGCGCCGGCGACCGTCGCGGAACCTGGTGAGCACGGGACCCCGCCGCTGGACACCGGGTCGACAGCGGTGGCGGGACAAGAGCGGGGCTGGGGTCAGGCGCATCGTGACGCTCCCTGAGTCGGGTCCGACAGCCGCTGCGGCGGCTGGGGCGAGGAGGTGGTGGGCGCGGGAGCGACCGGCCGCCTCCCGCGCCCCTGAACTCCGGAAAACCGGCCCCGCGGGGACACGCCGCCACGGTTTTCCTTCGCCGAACCCGCCCTCAGCTCCGTAACGCTGCGTGACAGGGTGTCGGGTGTGGTCGAGTGGTCGGCGGCGTCGGTGACGAGCACCGCGTCGGCCACCCGGGTCGCCAGGTCGTCCTCGCCCGCACCGGAGTGCGCGGTGTCGCGGGCGTTCTCGCGCAGGTAGGCCGCGAGGCGGTGCTCGGCGCGCCGGCGGGCCTTCTTCGCCGCCTGGTGGGAGAGGTCGCGCGCCACCGCGGCCTCGGCCAGCGACACACCTTCCAGGCGGGTGGCACCGATCAGTTCGGCCTCGGCGGCGGTGATCGCCCGCTCGGCGACGGCACGGGCAAGGACGAAGTCCGGATGCCCCCATGGGGGTGGCGGCGCCGTCGAGCGCAGCCCGTGGCCGGAGGGCACCGGCGCGTCGAGCGCCTCGCGCACGCACGCGAGACCGGCGCGGTAGGCGGCCCACCGCAGCCGCAGCATGATGCGCGGCCGACGCAGATCGACCTCGCCCAACCCGGCGACGAACCCCGCGAGCACCGCGGCGTGGATGTCGCCCGGGTCGCCGGCGAAGCGCGCCGACAGAGTCGCGGCGATGGAGGTCAGCGCGGGCAGCGCGACACCGACCGCGCCCACGGTCCAGGTACCGCCCTCGGTGCGGGCGAGCAGCACCAGGTGCGCCCACACCGCGTCGCGCACGGTCTGCGGGCAACCCCGGCGCAGCAACCGGTCACGCACCTCGTTGAGCGGCACCCGCCGCGCCGGCAGACCGGGAAACAACCGGCCGTCGACGCCCACCGGATGCGGGCCGGTAACCAGCCACTCGAACGCCGCGCGGGCGGCGTCCAACGGCATGTGATCGCGCTCGAAACCCGAGCGTGGAACAGCGTCACGAGAACTCATGGCACGACTCCGAAGCGGATGGGAATCAACGACCCGCCCAGGACGCCACGATGGGTAGTACCGAACACTGACCACACTGGTACCGCAGAGGTACCGATGATCTGCCGAAGACCGCCTCAAGATCGAACACCGACACCGGTGTCGATCAACAGGAACCCAAGGCGCTGATCGACAGCGCTGTCACGGTCACGCCGTTTCAGCTGCACTGATGCAGCGGCGGTGCCAGTTCGGTACCAGTTCGGTCATACCTGTGGGCAACCGTCGGCCACTCGCCCTCGACGTCCTCGCCGGCGGCGCTCGCACACCGGAAGAAATCACTTCAGGGCGTCCTGTGGAGGGCGAGGTTCCCTTGCCCAAGCAGACAGGCGGGAGCCACGTCCGGCATTCGACCGATAGTGAAAGTCACCGGAAAAAGGTCAGGTCCGTATGTCCCCGGAGGACCTGTATTTCGGAGTTCAGGGATGTCATCAGCCCCTCGTACCGACCGGGCGCACCCCGCCCGCCGAAGGGATACCCCGTGACCCGACCCGACCACTCCGGCCGCCGCTCACCCCGGCGACGTACCGACCCCGTCCCCGCCGCCCCGAGTCGTCCCGGTGGGTGTCGAGGCGTAGACCGCCGTCCCTGGCCGACCGCCCCGACCACCACCCGCGTCAGCCCCGGCAAGCCCACCGCCACGAGGTCGCGCGGCTCGGCCACGACACCGACCCCGGCGACCGTCTGGACCGCCGGCCCGGCACCGATCGACCTCGACGCCACCTGGCCCGCGGCGCTCGTGCGGCGGATTGTCACCTCGTTCAGCGAGCCCCACTCGCGGGTCGTGCTGCTGACCCGGCCGACCCCCAGTCGGCAGCGGCCACGGCCCACCCCGGTGGGAAGCGACGGCGTCGTCCACCACGCGCCGAACACCGAACCGGATCCCGAGTTGGCCGACGCCGTGCACGCCGTCGAACGCCTCGGCCGCACCGTGTGCGTCGAGCACGTCCCGGTCGACCCGACCACCGCCGGCCCGACCTCCCGACCGCCGTGGGCCGACTCGGGCAGCGGCACCGGACCAACTCCCGCGACCGCCCCGACCATGCCCGCAGCCACCGACGGGATGACCACGGCGAGGACGGAGAGACGACCTGGCGACGCCGTCGACCTGATCATTGCCGGCTTCCGCCCGGAGCGCTCCGGCGACCACGCGGCCGACCTCGCCGCGCTCTACGCGGCCCGTGTGCTGCGCGTCGGCGGCATCCTCGTGGTGCTCACACACTGTGACTGGACGAGGGGTGAACTGGTCGACCCGAGCGGCGCGGTCGTGACCGCCGGACAGAACGCCGACCTGCTCTACCTCCAGCACATCGTCGCCGTCCACACGCCTCTGCGCGACGGCCGCTTCCCCCTCGCCGACACCCCTCCCGGCGACCACTGCGACGGCCCCGGCACCGGTGACGCGCAGGCTCGTGCCCGGCACCGCGCACTGGTGCGCGGGCTGCCCGAGCCGCATCGGCGCATCCACTCCGACGTCCTGGTCTTCGCCCAACCGCACGACCACCAACCGCCCTCGACGCTGTCCACCGACCCGTCCGTCGACGACGGAGGCACCCGATGAGCGCCGCACCTGTCCCCGACCCGGCACGCCTGCGACGACACCGCCGGGAAGGCAGGCCCGTGACACACGATCACGCCGCCCAACCACCCGCCGACACCCCTGCGGACACCCCGATCGACAACACCGGAACACCGGCCGACGAGCCGACCGCCCTCGCGGACACGACCTCGACAGACAGCGCGCGCGTCAACCAGTCGAAGTCCTCCTCGGCCTCGGTGTGGACCACCGCCCAGTCCTCCCCGGCGACCCAGCGCAAGAACACCTACGTCCCGGAGTCGACCGCGCATCCGGCCAAGATGCTGCCCGAGGTCGTCCGGCACGCCGTCGCCCACTACACCGAGCCGGGCGAGCTGGTGCTGGACCCGATGTGCGGCATCGGCACCACCCTCGTCGAAGCCGTCCGCCTCGGCCGCCGCGCCATCGGGGTGGAGTACGAACCCCACTGGGTCGAGGTCGCACAAGCAAATCTGGAGCTCGCGCGGGAGCAGGGCATCGACCACGACGCGCGGGTCTTCCAGGGTGACGCCCGCCAACTCCTCACCCTGCTGCCGCAGCAGTACGTCGGCCAGGCGGCGCTCGTGGTGACCTCCCCGCCCTACGGGCCCTCCACCCACGGACAGGTCGCGGTGGCGCCCGGGGCGGGGGTGCAGAAGTACCACCACCTCTACGGCAACACCCTCGACCGCGGCAACCTGGCCAACATCGGCCACCACCGGCTGCTGGCCGGGTTCACCCGCATCCTCGCCGCCCTGCGCACCTTCCTCAAGCCGGGCGGGCACGTCGTCATCACCATCCGCCCCTGGCGCGAACACGCCGAACTGATCGACCTGCCCTCCCAAATTCTCGCCTGCGGCCGTGCCGCCGACCTGATCCCGGTGGAGCGCAACGTCGCGCTGCTGGCCCGCGCCGCCACCACCGACCTGGTGACGCGAGGCAGCTTCTTCCAACGCGACTTCATCCGCAAACAGCGCGAGGCCGGGCTGCCGCTGCACCTGATCGCCCACGAGGACGTGCTGGTATTTCGCACCAAGCTGCACAGGCCCGCCAACGAACCCGCCACGGACATGACCGCCCCCAGGCGGCTCCACCCGACACGACCCGTCTACAACACCGACGACCGGCCCGACCAGGAAGACCGGGCGGCATGACCCGCCAACCCGCCCGCCCGGCACGCACACGCCCGACACGTCGACTCGCCCTCGTCCCGACTCCGGCGGTAACGGCGCAGCAGGAACCGAAGACCAGTCCGGCCGCCGGATCCGTCCCGGTCGTGGGCTCGTTGTGCACCGGCTACGGCGGCCTGGACCTCGGCGTGCTGACCGCCTTCGGCGGCGGCCGGATCGCCTGGGCCGCCGACCCCGACCCGCACATCGAACAGATCCTCGCCGCCCGGATGCCGGGCGTTGCCAACCTCGGCGACCTGCGGCACATCGACTGGGCGGCGGTCGAGCCCGTCGACGTGCTCACCGCGGGGTTCCCCTGCCAGGACATCTCCGCCGCGGGCAAGCGAATGGGAATCGAGAAGGGAATCCGCAGTGGGTTGTGGGCCGACATCGTGGCGGGTCTTCGCCTACTACGACCCGCGCTGCTCGTGCTGGAGAACGTCGCCGCGCTTCGCTGGCGCGGGGGAGGACTGCACCGTGTACTCGGCGACCTGGCCGAAGCGGGGTATGACGCGGCATGGCGTAGCGTCCGCGCCGCCGACGTCGGAGCCGCCCACCGCCGTGAGCGGATCTTCCTGCTCGCCTGGCCACACCTACCCCGAACCGGCTGGGCAGACGCGTATGCCACCGACACCGGCCGCGCACGACGGCTCGTCGAACTGGCCCGCCGCCGACGGGCAGGGCGGACCGCCGCTGCCGGAGAAGGTCCGGCTGCTGCCCACACCCAGGGCGTCGGACACCGGGACAGCGGGTCGCAAGGCGGGGACGGGATTCCGGCCGCCACTGTCACAGCAGGTGCTCCCACTGGTGGAACGCGAGGCGCTGCTGCCGACACCGCGGGCCACGGACGGCACGAAGGGCTGCCCCGCGCAACGGGGCTCCAAGGGCGACCTGATGCTGCCCTCGGCGGTCATCCAACTGCTCACCCCGACCGCGGACCAACCGGACGAAGCCTCCCCGCAGCCGCACCCGAGCCGGGTGACACGACCACGGACCGGTCGATCGCCGCGCCGTCGCCGCAGCCGGTGAACTGGGGTGCCTACGAGGCGGCGATCCGCCGCTGGGAGACCCTGCTCGGCCGCCCGGCGCCGTACCCGACCCAGCCCGGCAACCACGGCCGCCCGGTGCTCGCACCCGCCTTCGTCGAACACCTCATGGGACTACCGCCCGGCTGGGTCACCGACCTCCCGCTGCCCCGCACCGCACAACTGCGCGCCCTGGGCAACGGCGTGCTCCCACAGCAAGCCGCCCATGCGGTGACGCTGCTGATCGACGACCTCGCCGAACTCCTCGATGTCGACACGTGGCGCGGGACCGAACAGGAGAGGACCGCGGCATGATCAACCCGAGCCAGGCAGTACCCGCTCCCGGACCCGCGTTGCGGCTGCTGTCGCTGGGTGCCGGGGTACAGAGCACGACCGTGCTGCTGCTGGCCTGCGAGGGCGAGATCCCGCGCTTCGACGTGGCCCTGTTCGCCGACACGGGCTGGGAACCCCGCGCCGTCTACGCCACCCTCGACCGGCTCACCGTGCACGCCGAGCAACACGGCATCCCGGTGCGTCGGGTCTCGGCGGGCAACATCCGCGCCGACGCGCTCGACCCGAAACACCGCTTCGTCTCCATGCCCCTGCACACCCTCAACCCCGACGGAACGCGAGGACTGGCACGCCGACAGTGCACCAGCGAATACAAGATCATTCCACTGAAGAAGGCCGCCCGTGAACTCCTCGGCTACCCACACCCGCGCCGCGTGCCCTGCGGGGTGTACGCCGAGCAGGCCATCGGCATCAGCACCGACGAGATCGGCCGCGCCAAGGACTCCGGACTGCGCTTCCTGCGCAACGTCTTCCCCCTGCTCGACCTCGGCTTCGACCGGACCCGGTGCATGGAGTTCCTCGCCGGGCGAGGCTTCGGGCAGACGGTGAAGAGCGCTTGTGTCGGCTGCCCGTTCCACGGCAACACCGGGTGGCGTTGGATCCGCGACCACGACCCCGACGGGTGGGCTGAGGCGGTCGAGTTCGACCGTGCCATCCGCCATGGCTACCCCCATGCCACCGGGCGAGGCCAAGCGCTGCGCGGGCGATATTTCCTGCACCGCTCCTGCGTTCCGCTCGACCAGGCCGACCTCGACGGGCCTGCGAAGGGAAAGCGGCATCTGCGGCTGATGGCGGCCGAGTCCGCGAGCGATGAGGACGGTGACCCGGACGGCTGCTCGCCATGGTCGTGCCGTTCAGGTAAGCCGGTCACCGCAGCGGCGCGACTCACCGGTTCCGAAGATCGCACCGCATGAGTACCGCGACAACGACTCGTTAGAGGACGCCGACGTGTCGAGCGCGGTCAAGCCGACATGGCGCTGGACCCTGCGACGGTCCGTTCTCCGGCGGCGATGACCAGGGATACTGAGAGCCGGTCACCACTACGGTGCTGCCCAGGTCTCCTGGTCGCCGCTTCCCGTCGACAGGATGATCATGCGGGTGGGCATGCTGTTCGTGGAGAGCCGGCTTGATGGTCCGGAGGAAGCTGAACTGTCCGACGACTGAACGTAAGCTCACCGAGTGTCAGCTCATCGACTGCCGCTTCGGAACCTGGAGCGTGTCATGACACGCCGGGAGGTTCCGAACTTGGCAGCCGCGTGTCATCTCATAGGATGGGATTAATGTTGAATACAGTCGAGGTCGAACTGTAAAAGCGCTGGTTAAGCAGCGCAGCGCTGGCCCCCCAGGGCCAGCGAGGATCGCAACTTCAACCCCAACGAGCCGGGCGGCTACACCTCGTTCGCAGCGCTGGCCCCCCAGGGCCAGCGAGGATCGCAACACGTGGCGACCACGCGCGTCGCCCGCACGCAGCGGGCAGCGCTGGCCCCCCAGGGCCAGCGAGGATCGCAACTCCCGCGGCAACCCCTACCTGGACCGGCGGCAGGTGCAGCGCTGGCCCCCCAGGGCCAGCGAGGATCGCAACGCCGCCGAGCGGGCCGGACAGGACCCCAAGTTCACGCAGCGCTGGCCCCCCAGGGCCAGCGAGGATCGCAACACCGGTCGTTTAGCGGCCCAGGACGCCGACGACGCCGCAGCGCTGGCCCCCCAGGGCCAGCGAGGATCGCAACACCGACAACCCCAAACGGGAGGCTGGTGACCAGCTGCAGCGCTGGCCCCCCAGGGCCAGCGAGGATCGCAACGAACGCGGCCTGCGCGAAGCCCGAGAGCAGCGCTGGCCCCCCAGGGCCAGCGAGGATCGCAACGGGAACGACGCCGCGAGCGCCGGCTGGGTCCGGAGGCAGCGCTGGCCCCCCAGGGCCAGCGAGGATCGCAACATCCGGCTGCACGGCGTACAGGCGTTCGAGGACGGCAGCGCTGGCCCCCCAGGGCCAGCGAGGATCGCAACCGGCGGGACGTGCCGCGCCGGAACGCCGTGCTGGTGCAGCGCTGGCCCCCCCAGGGCCAGCGAGGATCGCAACCACGAGCGCCTCCTGGAGGCCCGCCGCCAGGGAACGCAGCGCTGGCCCCCCAGGGCCAGCGAGGATCGCAACTTCGGGATGCTCACGATCGGCATCGCGGGGGCGAACGCAGCGCTGGCCCCCAGGGCCAGCGAGGATCGCAACCCGAAGAACACGGCCTGGTCGACGCGGCCGGGGCGGCAGCGCTGGCCCCCCAGGGCCAGCGAGGATCGCAACCTGCTGCAAGACCTGCCCGCCGGAGGTGCGGCATGAGCAGCGCAGGCCCCCAGGCCAGCGAGGATCGCAACACCGTGCTGGGCACCGACCGGGACGCCATCCACGGGCAGCGCTGGCCCCCCAGGGCCAGCGAGGATCGCAACCAGATGGTCGGCCGTCCGTCCCCCCCCCCGAACGTGGGGCAGGGCCGGGCCCCCCAAGGCCGC
>NZ_JBHSQO010000020.1:0-136888 GCF_042658445.1 Saccharothrix lopnurensis
AGCCTTTTCCCGGCAGGTTCGCCTGCGACAAATACGCGGTCGCGCGGCGCAGGACCTCGTTCTCCTGCTCCAGCAGCTTGATCCGCTTAGACCAAATCTCATTTGGGGTTGTTTTGGGTCAGCAGGTCCAGCTTGACGGCTCGGTGGTAGCAGATCACCGCGCAGGCAAGTTGGGCGAATGCCGTGAAGTGGGCGGCCTTGCGCTCGTAGCGGCGGGCCAGGCGTCGGAACCGGGAAATCCACTCCAGGGTCCGTTCGATGACGTACCGGTGGCGGCCCAGCCGCTTGGCGGACTCGATGCCGCGGCGGGCGATGCGGGCGGTGATGCCCCGTCTGCGCAGTTGCGCGCGGCAGACCGGGTAGTCGTAGCCCTTGTCCGCGTGCAGCTTGCGCGGCCGACGACGAGGACGGCCGACGGGCCCCTTGATCGGGGCGACGGCGTCGACCACGGTCTCCGACAACAGGTGGTCGTTGCGGTTGGCCGACGAGACCACCACGGTCAGCGGCAGGCCGCCGCGGTCGCCCATCGCGTGGATCTTCGAGCCGGGTTTGCCCCGGTCGACCGGGCTCGGGCCGGTCAGGTCCCCCCTTTGACCGCACGGACGTGCATGCTGTCCACCGACGCCCGCGACCAGTCGATCGCCCCGGCGACGCCGAGCAGGTCCAGCGTCGCCCGGTGCAGCCGGGCGAACACGCCTGCCTCGACCCACTCGACGAACCGGCGATGCGCGGTGGGGGAACTGATCCCGAACGAGGCGGGCAACGCCGACCAGGCACACCCGGTCCGCAGCACGTACAGGATGGCCGCCAACACGGTCCGGTCGTCCAGCCGACGTCGACCCCCGCCCTGGTGGCGTTGCGGCGCGTCGGGCAACAACGGCTTCGCCAACAGCCACAACGGCTCCGGGCACCACTTCTCCACGTCGTTCATCGATGATCAAGATATCGGCCGCCCGGTCGCACTCCAAATGAGATGTGGTCTTACGCGCCTCGCGCAGCTCGGCCGACTCGGCCCGGCTCGCACCGGGCTTGGCGCCTTCGTCGATCTCGGCCTGACGCAGCCACTTGAACAAGGTCATCGGATGGACCCCGAAGTCCTTCGCGATCTGCTCGACCGTCACACCGGGCTCACGGTCACGAGCGACCCGCACGACATCGTCGCGGAACTCCCGGGGGTAGGGCTTGGGCACAGCGACATCCTCCCAGCTCACCATCACGGCAAGCCAACTCAGATGTCACCAATCCGTGCAGCAGACCCAGCGACCAGGGCGAGGAGGTGCCCGAGATGGCGACATCCAAGCCGCGGCAAGTCCACGAACCGGGATGCCTCGGCCCCAGGATAGGGACTTGTGGTGCGTGGTACGACGGCACGTGCCGCAGGCGACGTAGCGCAGGCCAGTCAACCCACGGCGATGCGCACCCGGTAGTCGGCGACGGCGCGTGCCAGCCGCTCAAATTTCCTCGAACACCATCATCACCTGGCGGCTGAGCCAGATGTTGATGGCGGTGACTTGGGCGGTGGTCCGGCAGTGGGTGCGTACCGCGCGGTGGCGTTCGGGCCGGTTGGTGCCGTGGCAGGGTCGTCGCCCTCGCCGGATCCCGCGCCCCGTCAGGCGCGGTCCGGGACGGGTGCGGCGACACCGCGCTTCCACACGCCGGTGATGTCGCGGGTGGCGGTGATGTCCCGGGTCGGGTCGCGGGCGACGAGCAGCAGGTCGGCGCGCTTGCCGGTGGCGATGAGCCCGCGGTCGTCGAGCCCGAACACCGCGGCGGCGCGGGAGGTCGCGGCGGCGAGCGCTTCGGACGGGCTCAGCCCTGCCTCGACGAGCAGCGCGAGTTCGTCGTGCGCGGAGATCCCGTGGGCGACGCGGGCCGGTGAGGTCTCGTCCGCGTTCGCGTCCGTGCCGAGGACGATCGCGACCCCGGCCCGGCGCAGGGCCTCGGTGGACGCGGTCGCGTTGGTGAAGTTCAGCGATCTCGGGGTGAACGGGAGCTTGAGGGTGCGCAGGATCGTCCGCATCATCACCAGGGTCGGCGACACGGCCGTGCCGGCGGCGGCGATCCGCCGGGCCAGGTCGGCGGACACGGTGTCCCTGATGGGCGCGTGGGTGATGACGTCCGCGCCCGCGTCGAGCGCGACGGTGTAGGCGCGGCTCGACGCGGCGTGCACCACCACCCTCTTCCCCGCGCGGTGCGCGTGGGTCACGATCGCGGCGACGGTGTCCGGGTCGAGCGGCTTCGGCCGGAACGGCAGCCTCTCCTCCAGGACGATCTTGAGGTGGTCGGGGTCCTGGGCCAGCCGTTCGGCGACCCACCGGGCGGCGTCCCGCGGGCCCCGGACCGCGGTGGAGGCGGGGTGGTGCATCCTCCGCACGGCCGTGCCGCGGGGGGCGCACGCGGGAGAGGACGCGCCGCGCAGGTCGGCGCGGGCGTCGTCGTCGGTGTCGCGGAGCGCGCGCAGGTCGTCCCAGCGGGCGGAGCCCATGTCCAGCATGGTCGTCACGCCCCAGCGGAGCCCGGCGGCGAGCTGGTCGGGGTGGTCGACGTGCACGTGGGTATCGATCAGGCCGGGGAGCAGGTAGCCGCCCCGCCCGTCGACCACGGCCCCGCCGGCGTCCTCGACGATCACGCCGTCCTCGACGGCCACCGACGTCGGCGGGCCGAAGGTGCCGTCGGCGGCGAACACGTGGACGTCGGTGATGGTGAACCGGCGGATGTCGTACCTCCGGGAGTCGGGAAGGCAGTGCCTCAACGGGTGTCGAGCAGGCGCAGGACGACCCTCAGGTCCTCCGTCACCGACCCGATCCGGGCGGCGTCGACGCCGCCCAGCAGTTCGTGCTGCGCGGCGACGACCTCGCCGACCACCCGCCGGGTGGCAGTCGCGCCCTCGGGGGTCAGCGAGACGCGCCGGCTGCGCCCGTCCGCCGGGTCCGGGGTCAGGGCGACGTAGCCGCGCCGTTCCAAGGACCGCAGCACGTTGCTCAGCCCGCCCGTGGTGAGCAGCAGCCGGGACGACAGTTCCGAGGGCTTCAACCGCTCGTCACCGGCGGTCACCAGGGTCCCGAGCACGTCGTACTCCGCCCGGCTGAGGTCGTACCCGACCAGCACGGCGACCGTGACGCGGTCGGTCAGGGCGTGCATCCGCGCCACGCGCTTGGTGAACTCGATGGTCTCCGCGGGCAGCTCCGGCGCTTCGCGCGCCCACCACCGGACGACGTCCGTCACCGGGTCGGTCACCGGCACCCCCTTCGACCGGACAAGCTTAGCTTTCTTAAAAGCTTTCTGTAAAGTTATCTAGCTGCGGCGAATCCCTGTCGCACCGCACCGCGGCTGGACCCCTGGCTTCAATGATCGTTCTACCTGCTGACCGATGCGGACGCCGAGCCCACGTTCGGCGGTTCGCCTGTCGCGGTGAAGCCGAATGAGGAGCGCGTTGCGCTGCTGTCGTCGTCGGCGTCCACGAGCTGATGGCGGTCGACTGGGCGGAGGGTCTCGCCGGGGCTGGTGCGCCATGAGGCGGGGTGCTGGCCCGCGCGGCAACTGGTCGGGTCGCTGCCCAGCCAGTGATCGAGCCGGGAGCGGAAGCCGGGTAGGTAGCGCAGGTGGTAGTCGCCGGCCATCAGCGGTGTGGTGCGGCGGTCGTGGTGGCTGTCGTAGTAGACCCAGACCATGACGGCGAGGTCGTGGACGAGGCCGGGATGCTGTGGCCAGCAGTCGGGGATGAGTTCGCGGCTGGACACCGCGTGCACCAGGTTGTAGTCGGCCACCCACCGCCGCATGGTCCGTCGCAGTGCTGCGGCCTCCTCATGCGACAGGGCGGCCCATGTCCACGGGGTGCGCCGCACAGCGGCGGGTTCGGCGTCCAGCAGAGCCAGCAACACCGCCACGTCCTGCTCGGCAGACGGTTCGAGGGCCGTCGAGGCGGGATTCGTCGGGTGGCCGGTCACGGCTGGGTGCCTCCGGGTTGGTTGAAGGTGGCTCGTGCGTCGGCGGCGTCCATGGCTGCTCGGGCCCGGCTGTGTTCACGGCTGCGTGCTTCGCGCACGATCGCGTCGACGGCGGCGACCTCGCGGTGGATGCGGCGGCGCAGCCGGCGATGTTGGTGGATCGTGGGTGCGGAGGCGATGAACAGGCCACTACCGCGTGGGGCGATGACGGCGCGGCCGTCGGCCAGGCGCTGCTGTTCGGAGACCGGCAGGCTGTCCACGCGGGTGACCTGGTCGCCGCCGCGTTCGCGGGCCCGCTCGACGAGGGCTGCGTTGCCCGCGCGGGTGGTCAGTTCGAGGGCGACGGTCATGTCCAGTCCGCCGACGACGGTGACACTGGCCGAGGCGCGCAGGCCGTCAGCCTGGGCGCCGTAGAGCTCGTCTTCCTGGCTGCTGCCCTGCACCGAGTAGAGGTAGTGGATGCCGTGTTTGCGCATGGTGTTGCCGACGTAGGGCAGGTTGGGCACCACGACGCTGTGCCGCAACTCGTCCAGCACCGCGACGAACGGCACGGGCAACCGGCCTCCGGGATGGGCGAGTGCGGCGGTGCGGGCGGCGATGAACATCTCTGCGGTGAACAACGACAGCAGCGGACGTACGCGGTGGACGCGGTCGGGGTCGGCCAGCACGTAGACGGTGCCACCGTCACGAACGAACTCCACCATGTTGAACGACCGGTCCGGGTGCACGTCACAGAACTGGCGACCGTCGCGGCTGATCAACGCGTTGATGGTCAGCGCGAGGTAGCGCTCGACGCCGGAGGTGGTGCGGGCGGCGCGGGTGCTCAGGTGGGTGGCGAGCGCGAGCAGGGCGGTGCGGTCGGCGTGGGGATGTTCGGCGAGCACGCGGCGTGGAGTGGTGTGCTGGGTGTCGGACAGCCACTGGGTGATCTCGTCGAGGCCGTAGCCGCCCAGCGCCGCCGCGTACAGCCAGGCGGCCAGGACCTCGGCGGCGGAGTTGCGGAAGAACACGTCGTCCTCGCTGCCGCGCCGCTGTGTGCCCGCGGTGTCGGAGCCTGCGACCAGGGCGTGGGCGCGTCGGGTGGCCACGGCGAAGTCGGCGCACCCGTCGATGGGGTTCCAGCGCACCTGCGGGAAGCCTGCGGTGAATCGGTTGGCCGGGTCGGAGAAGTCCACCGCGGCGACCGGGTACTCGCAGATCCGGCGGTGGCGGGGCAGCCAACTCAACGGTGCCCGCACGGGGTGTGCGGGGCGGTGCTGTCGGGCGAGCACGGTGTGGGTGAACACAGCCGGTTCGATGCTCAGCACCATCGCCGCGCCGGGCAGGTCGCGGATGATGGGGATGAGCAGGCGCAGGGTTTTGCCCCAGCCGGTGCGGCCGAGGATGCGGATGTTGTGCTCGAAGTGCGCCCACAGCGGCACCCACGGCGCCCACGGCCGCAGAGGATGTCCCAGGCGGTAGCCGAACGCGGCGGTGGGCATGGTCAGCCGGGTCCACCACCGGCTTCGCGGCCACGTCACCCGACCCTTGCCGCGGGCCTGCCGGCGACCGAGGGCGCGCCGGACTTCGCGGGTGCTGGCCAGCCCTTCACGGCGGTACCCGGCCACGGGGGCGACCACGAACGCCAGCCACGCCGCCCACAGCGGCACAGCGGCCGTCGCCGACCACAGCGGGCGCACCGGCCACTGGACGATCACCGGCCACCGTGCCCCGTCCTCCGGGGAAGCGGCCGGGTCCGGCTCGGCAACGGTGGTGGTCGGGGACGAGGACCGGTAGGTCGGCAGCCCCGGCAGCCCGCCGTCACCGTGGACCGGTGAGTGCAGCTGGAGCCGGGGTGGGCGCCAGCCTTGCCCGTCGAGCAGGGCGAGCAGCCCTGCGGCCAGCCACACGGTCAGGATCACGCCGGCCAAGGCGAGCAGCAGGCCCGCGGCACGGCGTCGGCGCTGCTCCAGTGTCGTGCGGTGCCGTCGCAGGATCACCATGCGCGCACCACCGTCGAGTCGAATCCCGCGCGGGTGCGCACGAGGCCGGCCTTGACGACGTCGCCGCTCTGGGGTGCCTCGACCATGTAGTGCACGCCCTGGAGCACGCCGAGGTAGAGCGCGACGTGGGTGGCCGGGCGTCCCCAGAACAGCAGGTCTCCGGGCTGGGCCTGCTCCCACGGCAGCGAGCGGCCGAACCGCTGCTGGTCCTGCGAGACACGCGGCAGGATGATGCCGACCTGGGCGAAGGCGTAGACCATCAGCCCGGAGCAGTCGAAACCCACCGCCGCGTAGTCGCCATGGGCATCGGCCACCCCGCCGTCGCGGATGCCGATGGTGGGGCCGCCCGAGTTGCCGCCGCCCCAGGAGTAGCGGGTGCCCAGGTAGCTCAACGCCGCGGCCGCGACCGTGGTGGCTTGTTCGTGGGGCATGGTGAGCGTGCCGAGAATCCCAGCCTCGGGCGGCAGGGTGATCGTAGTGCCGCTGACCAGCACGCGAATCGGCCCGGACCCGCCACCCGGGGCGCACACGATGCCGCCGACATCGCCGGTGCCGCCTTGGGCGGGGGTGCCGTCGTAGAGCTGGGCGGCAAGCGCGGTGGCCCACCGGTCCCAGCGTGCGTACCAGGAGGCTCCGGCACCGGATGCCTGCACGGTCTGTGCCGCGTCGGCCGGCGTCACCGCCGGGTCGTCGTAGTGCGGAACCCGCGTGAGCAGTTGCTCGTAGAACGCCCTGGCGGTGTCGGCCGGATCGGTTCGGTTGACGCCTGCGTACAGTTCGCCCTGCTGCTGGAACAGCCCGAGGCTGCGCCCGGAGACCGCGTTCGGGTCGAGGGTGGATTCCTGCATGGCCGTGGCCAGGGCGATCGCGGTGCCGCGCCGCGTCACCCCGAGTCCTTTGCCGACGGCGACGATGGTGCGCGCGACGGCCATCTGGTCGGCGGTCAGCGTGGCTTCCACCTGCTCGCCCGGCACGGTCGCCTGCTCGCCTTGCCGGTCGGCGGGCGGGGTGGTGACCGTGCAGCCGCCGCGCGGCGGGGCCGCTGTTGCCTCCTGTGCACCGGTGCTGAGCAGTGCGACCAACAGGAGCAGGCTGAACAGGGCGGCTGCGCCGCCGAGAAGGCCCTTGACCATCGCCTCAGCCGCCCACCGCAGCCAGGTCGACCCGCCAGGTGCCGTCGGCTTGGCGCAGCATGACCCGGGTCGAGAAGACCGGCTCGACGTAGCGTGCCCCGGCGGCGGTGGTGACGGCCCGGTCGGCGGTCACCCGCACCACGACCCGCTCCGGGGTGCGGGGTGCGCTCGGTACGACCTGGGCGACGGGCGCGGAGCACCTGCCGGTCTCCCCGGCGGAGGTGGCCTGGCGCCAACTGCGCGCGGCTCGCTCGTCGCCGGTGGGGTCGAACAGCGACCAGGCCGCATCCGTCATCGCCGGCTGTGCTCGCCGCTCGGCGTCGCCGAACTGGTCCTCGCTGGTGGTGAACGGGCACCACCGGGCCAGCCAGGCACTCGCCGCGTCCTGCGGATCGGACAGTTCCTGGCGTGCCGGTGGGCCCGGTGGGGCGGTGACGACGGCAATCGTCGCCGGGTCCGTCGCGGTCCGGGGCCGGGCTTGTGCGGGTGCGACGCCCGAGGGCGGGATGGGCGGTTGCTCCGGCAACGACCATGCGGACGACGAGATGGCGACGGAAGGCGGAACCACCGACGCCGTCGAGGTGGTGGGCGCGACCTCGGTGGGCGCCGATTCGCCACGCTGCTCACCCGGCGGCTCACGGGTTGCGCCTGGCCCGTCGCCCATCGACCAGGCCACGGCCACCACCGCGGCGACCACTGCGACCACTGCGGCGAGGGCCGCGATGTTCCGGCTGGTCGGCACGGGTCGCCACGGCGCGCGAACGGCACCACCATCGTGGTCGTGGCCGTGGGTGAACCGACGGTGCAGCTCGATGCGCCGTTGCGCGCCGAGCTCGCGCAGCTCGCGCCGCCGCTGTGCTCGGGCGCGGGCGCCGGTACCCCACGGCCACCACCCGGGCCGGGGGCCGAGCAGGTCGCGTCCCCACAGCGCGCGGCGCACCTGTCGTGCGACCTGCGCCGGACGGTCGGCGTCGTCATCGAGCCGGTCGCCGGCGGGGAGGACCGGTGCGGTCTCCTCCGGCTCGGAGCCGTCGCGCGCCGGGTCGGGATGTGCCATCGGCGCTGCTCTCCTCTCACCGGTCAGCCGGTGTCGGTGTCATCGCGTCGGTGTCCGGGCGCGCGACGCGGTCGTTGCGGTCGGGCCGCATCCGCACCGCCCTGCCTGACCTGCCGGGGCGGGCGCGGGCGTCCGGTGTTGATCTGGTGAACACCACGACGGCTGCGGGCCGGAGGCGGTGGGGTCTTGTCCGGCGGTGCCAGCCCGCGTCCACCGGGTGGGACGACCCAGACTCGGCGCGTGTCGCCGGCGACCTGCTCGGTGCCGGTTCCGCCGGGCGGTGCGACCCAGCGGCGTGGGCCGACCGCGGTGGCCCGTTCGGCGTCGAACGTCGCGCCCGATCGTGCTTCCTGGTCGGGACGCGCGCCCGGTTTCGGCCGCACCGCCAGGCCGGGGCCGGAGGTGATCGCGGTGTCCGGACCGGTTCCGTGGGGGCGCGCTCGTCGTCCTCCCGGAGGACCGTGTGTGTAGGGCTGCACCGCGGTGGACGGAACGATTCGGGTGGCGGTCGCCTCCACCGGTCCGCGGTCGATGTCCGCGGCCTTGCCCGCCTGGGACTTGAGCTGGTTGCCGACTGCGCGGGTCGCGGCTGTGGCCAGGCCGACTCCGCCGATCGCCGCTCCACCGGCGACTCGTGCCGCGCCGGCGGCGACGCGGGCGACGCCACCGGCCGCCTTGACCGCCGTGCGTGCCACCGATCGGGCGATCAGCGCCGTACCGACGCCCATCGTGCGGGCGCCTTCGCCGCCGGTCAGCGAGTCCGCCCAGGACTGCATCTGCACCGCCGAGGTCATCAGGGCGATGTTGAGCACGGTGACGATGAAGAACCCGTGTTGGCCGACGAGGCTGACGATGATCGTGGAGGTGACGGTCACGCCGGAGACCGTGGTGGTGATGGTCAGCGCTTGGAGGCTGCGGCCGATGGTGTAGACGAGGTAGCGGGTGCCGGTCGCGCGCGGCCAGCCCGGTATCGGCCACAGCGTGAGGAACACCAGCCCCGCGACCAGGGCCAGCAGAAGGCCGACCGAGGCGTTGAGTCCCGCGATGGCCAGTCGGATCAGCAGCAGCGCCAGCGGCAGCACCAACAGGGCGAGCAGCAGCACGACGCCCAGCCGGGCCGGGTCCTGTCCGCGGATGTAGTCGCCGTAGGGACCGAACTCCGGCACGGCGCCCTGCCGGTCGAGGATCTCCATCCACCGCTTCCACGTGTCGTCGTTGGCCAACGCGTGGTGACCGGCCTTGCCGCACACCTCCAGGGAGTTGAAGTGCGCCAGGCACCAGGGTGTGGCGCCGAAGTTGGACCACATGCCGTCGACGAGCCGACGCGTGCCCGCGTGCGGATTGCCATCGGCGATCGACGGAGCGGGAAACCCGGTGGGGTTGTTCGTGTCGGTCACGAACCGGGTAGATCCGGCGATGACGCCGTCGGCGATCTGCTGCCGCGCTCCGTCGACGGTGGTCATCACGGTGGAGGGGCCGGAGGCGAACAACATCGCGGTGGCCGCGGTGGCGATGACCCAGCCCAGGTCGGTGGCGAAGCCACGACCTTCGCCACGCCAGCGGGCATAGGTCATGACCGCGCCGATCGCGACGGTGGCCGTGATCAGCGGCCAGAACACGTGAAAGGCGACCGAGTTCACCGCCTGGTCGATCCTGTCGCTGGACTCGGCGTAGACGGTGAGGTTGAGCAGCCACTCCAGCAAGGTCAGCGCGCCCTCCAGCACGCCGAGCACGAGCCACATCAGCAGCAGCGCGATCACACCCATGATCTGGTACACCGGCAACGCGACATCGAGCCAGCCCGACGCCGAGTCATCCGGCTTGACGGTGATGCCGTAGTCGGAGAACGAGTACGTCTCGAACAGCGTCTTCGGGCCACTGCCGGCCAGGTCCGGGCCGGTGATCACGTCGTCGGCCACCGCACCGCGCGCATGCCCTGCGACGAGCAGCCCCACCATCCAGGCCAGGGTCGTCATCCGCTCCGGCCGGTTCCACAGCCACCGCAGCGGACGCGGCGCGCGCTCACGCACCAGCACCACCAACAGCAGCGCCCACCGGCCCGTGTCGCGCATGAAGTCGACGAGTCGAGCGGGCGGGACCTGGCTGCTCATCGCGTCTCCGCAGGCGTAGGCGTCGTCGAGTCGACCGGCCACCGGTCCCCGACCAGAGCGAGGCTGACCATGACCTGCTGGAACACCTCGTCGTGCGCCCGAACCGCGATCATCGCGACCGCGGACTCCGCGGACCTGCTCGCGCTGAGTACCCGGACCTCCGGCCGTAGCCGGTGCCCGGTGGGCAGGCAGCGCGCGTGACGGCCGAGCCGGGCGCGCCACCGCTGTGTCGCGAGCGGGCTCGCCGGCGCGGTCACAGACACCGCCGTCGTGAACCAGCCGGCGCGCCGCCCGAGGGTCGATGCGCTGGAGGACGTGACGGCGATCACCGGGCACGCTCCGGCTCATCGACCCGGCGGTCCTCGATGCCGTGCCGGGTAACGGCCTGATCGGGCGCCATGTCACCGGCCGGTGTTTCGTCCCCGCGGTTGTCGCGGGGGTCGGTGTCCGCCGGATCGGTGTCGGTGTCGTAGGCGTAGAGATCGGCGGAGTCCTCGGCGGCGTCGGTGGACAGTGTGTCGGCGATCCACTCGGTCAGCCGGTCGAAGGCCACCAGCCCGAGCCGGTTGTGCCGGTCGCGCATCACGCACTCGCCCGGCCCCACCATGCCTTGTGCCTGCCGCAGGCGTGGGCCCGCGTCGGGCCGGTGCAGCAGCACCGCCTGGGCCTGCTGTTCCTCTCGCCCCAACGCCTCGAACGCCGCCGACATGACCAGCTGCTCGACCAGGCCCTCGATGGCGGCCATCTCGACCGCGGACTGCGAGTCCAGCAGCAGGTAGGTCTTGAGGGCGCGGCCGGTGCGGGCCAGCCACTGCACCAGCGAGCGGCCTTCCGGGTAGGCGGTGATGCGGTGCAACTCGGTCAACGCGACCAGCTTGATCAGCTCTCGGACGTGGCGGGACTGCATCAGCGCGTAGGCGGTGGAGGTCCGGAAGGTGGTCATCGCGCAGCGCTGCGGAACCGTCCACTGCTCCGCCACGCTGCCGGGCTGGGGCAGGCCCAGACCGTCCAGGCGCAGGTAGACCAACCCTCGGCCGGACAGCATGGGCGCGGCACCGGCCACCGGGGTGCCCAGCACGGCGCGCACGTCGGATTGCCGTGAGCGCACCGAGAGCGTCTCGCCCAGCGCCCGCGCCGCCTGCGCGGCCGTGCTGTCACCAGGGGTGGCCACGAGTTCGCCGATCACGGCGGTGGCCGACCACATCTCACGAGGCCGGGCCAACACCCGGTCGATCGCGGCCTCCAGCACCGCCTCGGTGCCGCGCCGGTCGTCCCCGCTGAGCACGCCGAGCAGGGCGTCGAGGGTCAGGGTGCGGGCCTCGTCGACGCCGGGCGCCCACCGCATCGGGTCCATCGACCCTGCCGCCTGCGCAGCGGTGACGTCGACGACCTGCGCCGGAACACCCAGGACGCGGTCGGCGACCTCCACGATCCCGGCCAGATCGCCCTTGGGGTCGGCCAGCAGGCACCAGGCGCCTTCGGCCAGCGCGGCGAGCACCGTGAGCATCACCGCGGTGCTCTTGCCCGATCCGGAGCGGCCGGTGAACGACATCGTCGTCGGCATCCGCCGGTCGTCGGTGGTGCGGGAGACCAGGTGCAGCCGCACCGGGCCTGGCGTCGCACCGAGGTTGCCGCCGATGTAGGGGCCGCTGGTGTCCCCAACCGCCGAGCCGCCGTGGAACCACGAGCCGGCCAGGGTGCGCATCGGCTGCACCTGCCCGAACTCCGGCACCCGCACCCGGTCACCCGGCAGCAGCTCCTTCCACAGCAGGTCCTGGATGTTCGGTGCCTGCTCCAACGCGACGATGCCGGTGTAGCGGCGGCGCAGCGCCTCGACGCGGTCGGTCAACTCCTCCACCGTCGCGGCGTGCACCACCCACCGCGGATGCGAGGTCGCCAGCACATCGACGCGCCGCCGCACCTCCCGGTCACGTTCTGCCAGCGCGAGTTCGGCCTCGTCGATCTCCTCCGGCGGCGCGGTACCCGCCTCACCGGCCTCCAGCGACTGCGACCTGGTCCACTTGCGGCCGGTGCGCAGCAGCGCCAGCGAAGCGGTGCGGCCGTGGTTGACCCCGCGCACCGACGCCTCCACATCCGTCAGCTCGGTCAGCAGCGCCAGCCACTCCCCGCCGGGGATCTCCAACTCCTCTGCCGGGAACCCGTTCGTGGCGGGAACGAGGATCGCCACGTGCCGAACGGCACCGGTGGACGCGTCCCGGGTGGTGACGTAGCGGCCGTCGGGGCTGGGAAGGACCTCGCCGTGCATGAGCGACACCAGCCGCGCGCCGGACAACTCGCCGTCACCGACGGAGGTGAGGTCGGCAATGCGGCGCAGCTCGCGGGCATAGGCCCACGCGATCGTCGCGGCCGAAGCCTGGACTCCCCGCAGAGGGCTGTCCCGTACCTGGCCGAACCAACGTCGTATGGCCGGTTCCAGTTCGTCGACGCGGTCGTGGGCGTCGCGCAGCACCGCCGCGCGGGAACGCAGCTGCACGGAGACGGCCTGTCGGCGCCGCTCCCACGGCGAGGCGATATCACGGGTGGGCCAGCGCACCCCCAACAGCACGATGCGGCGGCGGAAGTGGCCGACCTCGCTGTTGCGGGCGATGCGGTGCGCGCCCAGCTCGATGTAATAGTCCGCGCCCGGCGCACGCACCCCGGGCATCGAGGTCCAGCTGTCGCGGTAGTCCTCGGGCGAGTACCGCGCCCACATGACCTTCACGTGGTACTCGGCGTCGACCGGCAGCAGCGTGTGCATCGCGGTGGCGGTGGCCCAGGTCGCGGTCTCCAGCTCGCCGTCCTCCATCAGCTCGGTGGAGCCGTCCGGGATCCGCGCCCACGTCCACACCGCGTCGTCGGTGACCTCGACGCCGTCCTGGATCAGCAACGGCGCGGCGGGCGGATCGGTGATCCGGCGCGATGCCTGTGCCTTGCGCGTCACCACGCACCACCTTCCCGATCAGGGTTGGGAGCGGAGGTGACGAGGCGGGCGATGATCAGCAGGCGAACAGGCCGTGACCGATGGTTGTCGAGTTCCAGCAACGGGTTGCCGATCGGCCGTCGGCGCGCCGGCGCATGGAACAACAGCCGATCGCGCCAGGCCGCGAGCACCATCCGGCCGGTGTCGTCGCGTCGGGTGCCGTAGAGCACGAACACCACCGGCGGCACGAGGAACAGCAGCGGGGACAGGCGGTGCAGGATCGGCATTCCCAGCAACAGAAGCATCGCCCACCACAGCGCGGTACTCGTGGCTCCGATCAGCAGAATGCGCCGTTCCACGCCACGTCCCAGCGAGCGGCCGAACAGCTCGTACTGGCGGGTCTGGAGTTTGAGGTGGACGGTGTCGGTGGGCAGTCTCATACCGTGCCGCCCACGATGGACTGGATGACGCCCTTGAGGATGTTCTCGGCAGTGTCGGGGAAGAACACGAACACGCCGCAGCCCAGGGCGGCGATGATCTGGGCGACCATCTTGCCGGGCTGATCCTCCATGTAGGACCAGAAGGCCCGCACCCCGAGCACGATCATCAGCAGCACACCCAACAGCGCGAAGATCGCGTTCTTGATGCCGTCGAGGTTGACCTGCTGCAACGGTTGGGTCTGCGCCAGCTCGGTCAGAATGGTCGTCATGGTGGTCATCACGGTGTTTTCCCGGTGTCGATGTCGATGCCCGCCAACAGCCAGCGGTCCTCCTGGCGGTGCAGGCTCACGCGGTAGGTGCAGGTCAATTGCCCGGCGTTCTCCGCGATCCGCCACACCACGCTCGCCACCCCCGCGCGCTGCCCCGGAGGCGCATCGGGTTGCGACTGCACGCCGCGCCACTGCCGCAGCTCGACGAGCACGGCCGCGTTCCGGAGGGAGGTGATCCGTGCTCGCGGGGCGCGCACGAAGTCCAGCTCGCCGGTGGCCAGCGCCTCGAAGAAGCTCTGCACCGCCTGCCGGGTGTCGCGGGTGAACCGGTCGTCGTTCACCGCCTCCACCGCGGGCACGGGTTCGGGGAGTGTGATACCGGGGTCGCCGACCAGCGCGGGAGGCGCGGTCAGCAGCACGTGGTCGTCGTACCGTGCGAGGGGAACCGCGAGGACCAGCCAGCGTGCCGGAAGCGCCCGCCAGCCGGGCGCGTCCGCCGATGTGGGCTGTGCGGCCGGGACGCCGGGTTCGTCAGCGCGCGACGAGCTGTCGGATTCTTCCGCGGGTGGCTGCGTTGACGGGTTCTGCGATCCCGACTGCTCGTCCGGGGCGTAGGGCACGACCCGCACCCGCACGGTCACCACGGCCTGGTCGACGCCCCGCCGAGTGCGTCCCAGCACGGCGGTGCCATCGGCGGACTGGCGGCCCTGCCCGTCCCACCCGTCGACCTCACGGTCGGGCACCGCCCACCGCCGCAGCACCTGCCCGCGGCGCTCCCGATCCCGGGCATCCCAGGACAGGTAGTCCACCGCCACGCCCTCGGCGACCCCGTCGAGCACCTCGTCGGCGATCCCCGACGCCGGGGGCGATGTCGACGGGCGGAGGAAAGCCAGCACGGTGACGGTCACGTCGACCGCGCCCAGGACCGTCAGCACGACGACCGCGCCCACCACGACCAGGCGACGCGCTCGTGTCCACCACGGTTCGCGGACAGCGTCGACCACGTCGAAAGCCGACTCTCGCCCGGAGGCCCGCCGCGGCGGCACGGCACCGACGGGAAGTACCGGCTCCTGCTGCTGCGGCGCCGGGTGGGGTGGCCTCCACAACGCGGCGCCACCGGGTACCACGCCCGGTGCTCCCGGATGTCCGGGTGCCGGAGGCGTCCACGTCGCCGGACGGGGTCGGGAGCCGCGCGCGGGCACCGGCCGACCGGTGCCCGCGCGTCCCGGTCCGTCGTCAACGGCGGGAACAGCACCAGTGACCCGCACGGCTGTGCCGGCGCGGCGAGCACGCCAGCGTGCGCGGACCTCGCGGTGGTTTCTGCCGGCCATCAGCCGCCACAGCAGATCACCGGACACGATCCGCTCCCCGGACGGCCGACAGTCTCGCAGAAAAAGCACGCATAAAGCTCCCCGTGAACACCGCTTCATGACGTCGCTACGACTTGGACGTACGGAGCGATACCGGCACCGTAACCCTCCATCCACCCAGGGAGGGAATTTTTCCCGCACATCGGAAAATGAGGCTTTCATTATGTGAAAACTGTGATCTACGCACTCGAATCCGCGCGATGAATGCCGCAACGTGCCATGATGGCCTGGTGCGACCGAGAGCGCACTGTCGAGGAAGGTCGGTAAGCCGCCGAGCCGTGGGGGCGTAGACGGCTTACCGACCGTTCGCATAGTCAACGATTTCATGTGCCGAAAAGAGGCGGAGGAAGGACGTACGTCGATTTCCGCACGAGCGCGTCGATACCATCTGTCGACGGGCCGTACGGAAAGGTCGACTACTCGGTCGGATCGTGCCGTTCGAGGGTGCTGTGGGCGGTGATGGCGATCAGGCGTTCGCCGATCCGGTAGCGGCGGCCGACCCGCTCCACGGCGCCGCTGTGCTCCAGGACCCGCACGAGGCGGTGGACCGTGCTCAACGGCAGCCCGCTCAGTTCGCCGATCCGGGCCAACGTCGTCGGCGCCGGTTGTGGGGCGACGGCTTCCAGCACGCGCAGGCAGCGCTCCAGGTAGGAATCGCGGTCCAACGTCACGGGCCGGTCTGTACGTACTGCGGCATCGTCGCGGGCGCGCGGCGCAGCAGCGGCCACCAATAGGTCGTCTCGGTCACCACCGCGACCGGTCGCCCTGCCAGCAGCAGGCGGGCCTGGGAGTGCAGTGCCGGCGCATCGGCACGCACCGGCCCGGCGATGCGCACCGTGAACTGGGTGGCGCGCCGTGCCGCTGCTCCGAGCAACTCGCCCAGCGGGACACTGCCCTCTCGCAGCACCTCGTGCCCGTCGATCCCCAGTCCCAGGGCCGGCTCGTACACCAGCGCTGTCACCGCGGCCAGGCGCACGGTCGGGTCGCCGACGGCGGGCACCAGGTGGCCCTCGCGCACGAGCACGCGGGTGCCGGGCGGGACATCGAGCAGCCTGGCCTCCAACTCGTCCACCTCGCGGCGCGTGTCCGGTGCCGACGCTGCCCTGCGCACGGCGATGCCGGTCCACCAGGACAGGGCGGCGGTGTAGGTGGGGGCGACGTTGATCATCCGCTTGAGTCGCGCCGCTCTGTCCACCAGGTCTTCGCCGCCGATCTGGTGATCGTCGGCGGCCGTGTCCGCGGCGCGGATCGTCGTTGTGTTCGCCTCGTGCTCGGTGTTGACGCGCGTGTCGATGTCGATGAGGGGCACGGTGTTGCTCCTGCCTGGGGATCGGCGCTGGTAGAGGTGTGGCCCGCTGTCCGGGAGGTGACGGCGGACCGCGCGCCGGCGGTCGGTCACCCTGCGGCCGGGCCCCGGGTGGGGGTGACGACCGGCGCGCCGATCGGCGGCGGCCGGGGACTGCGGCGTGGCAGCCTGCCGCGTCTCGCCGGGCGCGCCCGGGCGTACTTGGTCGCCGTCGTCGATGACCTCGGCCCTTTCTCGCTCGTGGAAGGTGGAGTGGGCGGAGCACGCCGTGCGCCCCCGACGACGGCGGCGCGCTCCACCCACGACGGGGGTCGATCCGGTGCGGACCGGGTCGGTGTGCGAATCGGGTAGGGAGCCGGGTCACCGCAGCAGCACCACCGTTCCGGTGGGTACCTCGCCCAGTGCGTCGCGGACGGCGTCGGGGGTGGTCACGCAGCCGGTGCCATCGGCCGCGCCGAGTCCGGATCGGGCGGGCAGGCCGGGCATCGACACCCCGCCCAGTGGGCCGGAGCACAACCGCGCCGGGTCCACCGCGACCGGCCACATCAGCCGCAGCAGCCAGTTGGCGCGCAGGGTCCGGTTGCCGATGGCCACGAAACTGCGCCTACCCGGCGCGTCGGCGCGTGTGGCGTCGGCGTGTGCGGCGGTGGCGTGTGCGGCGGTGGCGTGTGCGGCGGTGGGGATGGTCCCGGTGCGGCCCAGTTCGGCCAGAACCACGATCGTGCCGGTGGTGGTGTCAATCTCGATCCGCCGGTCGGTGTCGGCCAGCCGCACCTCGGGCTGGAGGTGGATCCAGCCCGCCGCGGCGGTGCCGTCGGCGTGCGGGCGGGTCGGCAGCAGCACCAGCGCCCAGCCCGGCCGCCGGGCCACGACCGGCACCCAGGTCGGTGAGAGAAGCTGGTACGGCGGCAGCACCGCCACCGGCAGCCCGCCGGGCTCGGCGTAGACCGCGGTGTCGCGGGTGGGGTGCAGCACGGTGGTGCCCGGTTCGCTCCCGGGCGCGGGATCTGTGATCGCCTGCCCGGAGGCCGCGCCGACCACTGCGGCCGGCAGCGCCGCGAGCTGCTCGGATGACACCGGCTGCGGGGTGACCGCGGCCGGGGCCACTTCGGCGGGCACCGGCTCGGGCGTCGAGGGGGTCGCGGTGACCGTGACCGTCGTCGATGCCGTGACCGTCCGACCGGCCCGCGGCCCGACCGTGTTGTCCTCCCGCAGCAGCAGCACCGTCACGACCAGCGTCGTCACCGCGATCAAGCCCAGGCCCTGCGCCACCACGCGCAGGGTGCCGTCGATGCGGGTCCTGCGGCGCGGCCGCTGGTCATGCGGCCCGCCGGCGGTCGGGGCGGGCATCGGTCGGGCCTGCTCGGTAGCCGTGTCCTCCGGCACCGAGGTGTCCGAGCCGGTCATGGCGCGGCGGCGGCGACGGCGTCGCCGACGGTTCGGGCGATCGTGCAGGTGTCGACGGAGGGGAACCTCCCGTTGGTGACGGTGATGCCTGCCACGCCGTTGGCCAGAGCGAGGATCGCGGTACAGGTGGGGTCGCCGCTGGAGGCGTTGGTGCCGGGCTTGATCAGTCCCGGTTTGTCGCCGAACTGCGCCGGGTGTGCGTCGGGGTGCTCGGCGGGGTTGGCGCTCATCCCGTCGTCCGCCTTCGCCCAGGCGACCACGGTGATGAACCGAGCCCCGACTGCGCTCTGCTCGCCCGGCTTGAGCACCGCTGCCCCGCTGTGGTCGTAGCGGCAGGCGGTGCTGTAGATGTCGTTGTCTCCGGGTGGGCGCAGGCGCGGTGCGTTCGGTTTCTCCGGCCGCACCGGTGCGGGGAACGCTTCCCAACCCAGCCCGCACGGGTCGAACGGCGCGCCGACGGCCGCCGCGTCGACCTTCGGGTCCAGGTCGCCCAGCACGATGCGCGCACCGCCGTCGGAGGCGGTGGACGGGGTCGGCGTTGCGGCCGACGGCACGCCGAGGGCGACGGCCTGTGTGGTGCCCAGCAGCAGCGCGCACGCGCCGGTCAGCAGCGCGGCCGGGCGCACCAGCCTGGTGAAGTCGGTCATGACGGGTCTCCCTGAATCGCGGTCATCGTTGCGGGAAAAGGGTTGTGAGCAGGTCGCCGACGGCCGCGTCACGCATGTCCAGGCGGGTGCGGTCCACCGGAGTGCTGTCCGGCTTGCCGCGCGGCTGGCGCAGCAGGAACTGCACCTGCATTACTCCGGGCTTGTCCGGTGCCCCGATGGCGACGACGAGATCCTCGGTGTCGGTGCCCTTGCCGTCGGACTCCCGTGGCACGCCGGTGCGCATGGTCGGTGCACCGGCAATGGTCAGCTCGGAGACCGAGGAGGCCAACCTCGGGTCGTTGCGGAACCTGGTGAGATACTCCGAGAGTGGGTACAGGGCGTTGACGCCCACGCGGATGGCGAGTTGGCCGTCGGCCGACCACATCGCGCAGCTGGTCCCGGCCTCGACGTACCGGTAGTGGCCCGGTCCGAGGTGGGTGTCCAGCTGCTGCTCGGTCAGCGCCGAACACAGCATCTGCGCGGCGGACGCAGGGTTGTCCTTGACAGTGGCCAGCAGCTGCTGCCCGGTGGCCGGGGTCGTGTGGGTCCACTGCGTGCACTCCTCGGGCTTGGAGCTGCGCCCGCACGCGTCCTGGCCCGAGCCGGGGTTCCGCCCGTCGGTCGCGGTACTGCCTGCCGAGGTCTGGGCGGTGGCGCCACCACCCGTCACATCGCCGGCGGGACTGGGGTTCCCGGCGATCCTGGTGGTACACGCCGCGCTCAGCGCGATCGCCGCCAGGACCAGCGCCGTGGTTGTGCGCCTCATCGCCTGCCGATCTTCGCCAGGACCTTTTCCGCAGCAGCCTGGGCGGCCTCGCAGGTTCCGGCCCGCACGCGGATCTGCTGGAGTGAGGGCAACGCATCCCCGGACTGCCGGTCCACCACCACCTCGGTTTCCGGTTCCCACACCACATAGGACAGGCAGCCGGTGGCCCGCTCGATGAGCACCGCCCGGTGACTGCCGATGGTGACCTCCCGCGCCCCGGCGGCGACCAGCGAGGCCGGGTCCTCGTCCATGATCAACGCGATCTCGATGTCGGTGCTCTTCTTCGACGGCGCCGCCGACGCCGGAACCGCCGAGCAGGCGAACACGCTCTTGGGAGAGAGCTGCGCGCTGGGACCGACGCCGTCGAGCACTGCGGAGGCCGCGACACACGGGTCGACGTCGGCCAGCGACAGGCGCGGACTGGTCCGGCCGCTGTCCCGCCGGGGCGGGTCGTTCCATACTTCGCCGAGCTTGCCGACATATTCGCGCAGCACGTCACAGGGCTTCTTCGTCGCGCCGCTGTAGGTGCTGGTGCGCACCTCGATGGCGTGGTTGTCGTCCAGCGGCTTGGACAGTGCGCAGCCGCGTTCGTCCTCCCTGGTGAACACCGCCATCCCACCCACGGTTTCCGGAGCCGCCTCGTGGCGCAGCTCCGGCGGGAACAGGATGCCGACCTCCAGGAAGACGGTCCAGGTCGACTCGAACTCGCTCTTGTGCAGTCGCAGGATGCACCCGTTGAGCCCGTCCTGGTCCGGGGTGATTTCATCGCCCTTGTCGCCGGTGACGGCCGTGGCCGCCTCGACGTCGTGCAGGGCGCAGGCGTCGATCGCGCGGAACGCGGCGTATGCCTCGGCGGTGTCGCGGTCGCGTTCCGGGATCGACTGCTCGATGGCGGACCCGGCGGGCACCTGGCCGGTGCCGGTGGACTGCGCGGTGTCGGCGAGCGGCGGGATGTCGCCGCCCGAGGTGCAGGCCGAGAGCAGCAGCGCTGTTCCCAGCAGCGGCAGCACGGCCGAAAACCGTCGATACATGATCATTTCCCTTGTGGGTGAACGTGGATGACGTGGCGGCCGCGCCACCCCGCGCAGGTAACGCGTGGGCGGCGCGGACCGCGAACGGGCCGGTCCCGGATGGACCGGCGAGTCCTGGCCGTCACCGGCCGAAGTGGAGGTGAGACACCGGACCCGGACACCGCCGACGACGGTGTGGTCCCGTGCTCCCCCGGGCGAAACGCGGCCGGGAGGGGCACATCCCGCCCCACGGTCGGTTGCCCGTTTGGGGACGGGCAGCGGCTGGGCAGGGCGGGTAAGGATGCGGTGCGCCGGACACCCCGACAGCGGCGGTGCACCTGACTTCGCAGAACGGGTGCTTCGTGGTCGGTGGACTGTCAGCAGCCGCGGCCGTTGTAGTAGGCGTAGGTGATCATTCCGCCTTGGAGGGCCGGGTGGGAGGAAAGCAGGGTCTTGCCAGGCCACACGCAGATCGAGCGGGTTGCGCCCACACCCCACCAGAACTCGACGTTGATCGAGATCCGCCCGGAGCCGCAGTGGATGTAGTACGCGTTCGCGTTGAGCGCATGCCAACCGCACGCCTGGGCCGTCACTCCTTCGGCACCCATCTGGGGCCGTCCCGGGTCCGCGCGGTTGTTTCCGCCCTGGATTCGGGATCCGGGAAGGGTCACCCCGGTCTGCGCCTGGCGCCGGGAGCCGGAGTTGTCCGGGTTGGCCACATTCCGGCTCCGGTCATCCGGCGTCGCGTAGGGCGCCTGCCAGGCATCGGGTCGTGTGGGCCACGCCTGGATCCGGGAGTCCTGGTTGCCGACGCTGGCGGAGGTGGGCCCGTAGGGACCGCCCATGGCCACCTGCGCCGAGGCACTGCCTGCGGTGAGGGCCAACGACAGCCCCAGAGCGAGGCCGGATGCGCCGAGCAGTCGCAGGATGAACGTGCGTGTCATGGATGTCCTGACTACTGGTAGGAGATGGTGTGCCGCGCCGTCGCCATGCCCCAGGGGGATTTCGGGTCTGAGCGATCGGCGCGGCACCCCCGCCGGTCGGGAGCGACCGGCAGCCTGTGCTCACCTGCGCCTGGGCGGTGAGACTCCGGGTGGGCGCTGTGCGCGACACCGGTGGTCGGCGGAAACTCGGCGTGGAGTGGATCCGCATCCATGGCGTTGTTTTCCGCCGGGGAGTTCAGCGGCCGACGGCGCGGAGTCGTTCGGCCCAGAAAGCGCGTCCCGGTCCGCAGGAGGTTGCTCCGACGGGTGGGATGTGGCCGGTGGTCTCGATGTGCTGTCGTCGCGGCAGCCGCCCGGCGCGGGCCTGTCGTTCCCGGTCTCGCGCAGGTGGTCCGGTGAGCTGGAAATGCTGGCCGCTGGGCAGGCGCAGCACCACGCAACCGGGTTGCCGGTCGGTCCACTCGACCTGTCCGACTACGGTGATCAACGGTCCCCGGGCTTCCGGCGGCGGAACGCTCACCGAGGTCGTCCCCGAGGGCTTACCGGTCCGGGACGGGTGGGGGTTGGCATCTTCTCCGGAAGTCGAGGTCGTGATCGGGTCGAGCGTGTCGATGCCGCCCGGGGGGTGGGGGGCGCAGGCCGCGAGTACCACGAGCCCGCCCGAGAGCCCCAGCCACGTCCGGCCTCGTCGGTACGCCGTCATCGCCGTGTGTCCTCGTCCGTCGACGCCTCCACGATGGAGCCGGTAGACGTCGCGGGCCGAACGTGACCGTGTGACCGCCACAGCACTGCCGCGTGGACCGCCCCGGCCGCCGCGATCAACGAGTTGGGCCATGCCATCCGCGGCGCGAGGTCGTCGAGGACGGCGTGCGCGGTGTCGGCGTCGAAGCCTCGACCCAACAGCCATACCTGCGACGGCACACCCGCTCCTCGCAGTACGGCGTAGATCTCCTCGGTGGCGGGCAGGTAGCCCAGTACCCACCGGCCACAGCGGTCGGGCTGGAGGGGCGCGGACAGGTCGTCGTCGTCATCATCACGGCGCCAGGCCCAGCCCCACTCCTCCACTCCCGCCGTGGTGAAGACACCGAGTCCGGTGGTCGTGGCCCGGCGGGCGTCGACGGTGAGGAAGAGGGCTTCGTCGTCGAAGACGGTGACCTGTGCCGGTACCGCCGGCGAGAGTCGCCAGCCCTGTGCCGCAGCGCGCAGTGCACCGTCCGGCGCGTCGAGATCGACCACGAACCGACGGAGGTCGTCGATCAGGGCCCGTGCCTGCTCCAGGCGTCGCACGGCCTCGTCGTGCTCGCGCACCGCGTCTTCCACGGCGCGGCTGTCGGGCGTGGTGTTCGACCGGGTCGCCGTGAGGCGCCGTTCCGCGGAGTCGACGCGCTCCAGCGCGTCGGCGGCATCGGCCCGCAGCGCCGCGTCCGTCATCAGCAGGTCGTCGGCCGCCTCGGCGGTCAGCCGCGGCGCCTTCTCCCCCAGCAGGTGCTGCGCCAGCATCGACGGCACCGGGTCGGCTCGGTGGCCCAGTAGGACGAGCAACCGCCCGTCGACGGTGTGGCGCCATCGCGCCCGGCGTGTTTTCATCGGTCCCCCGTGTAGGTCACTGGTCTCTGGCCGCGTCCGATTGCCTCGATGAGTCGTCACATCGACCAGTCCCTGACTATGGACGGATTTTCCTCGAATTCAGCAGGCGGTCCATTCGGGACGCGCATCCCGGCCTGACACGACTCCCCACCGGGTGCCTCGACCACCTTGCGGTTTCACCGACCCTGGCGGGTTCCGTTGCCGAGGAAACAATGACACACGCCTACCCGCCACGTCACCAGAAAAGTCAAAAAAGGAGTGAACAAGTCCCCTACCTGCCGAAATACTCGCGATGGACACAGCCCAAGATTTCGCCACATGAAATCATTCCATTCACCAAAAAGCCGGTTTTCGCCAGCCGGAAGGCCCGTTCGCCATCACCGGCCGGGCCGTATTTCACCGACTGAAATGGTTTCACCGACACCCCTCGCGAGCTATTGTTCCCGGGGCATGACAGGCATCCCGCCCGACTGATCGCTACTTCATGGAAAATCCCGGAGGAGACAGGTCATGTACGTGCGCATCGCGGCGACAACACCTCCGCGTCACCAGGGCCTCACGCCACGGCGGGCGGGGCCACCGTCGAGCGGTTCTCCCCGTTCGTCGGGCGCACCGCCGGGGCGGGCGGCGTCGGGGTGGTCCGCGGCCGCCACGGTGGCTGCGATCGGACGAGGTGGGGCGTGACCGGCATCGACCGCCGTGCCGTGGCAAGCCGGGTGGTCCGGTTGCTGGGCGGCACGATGCTGATGGGGGTGGCCGTCGCCGCGCTGGTCCGCGCACAGCTCGGTCTGCTACCGCTGGACGTGCTGCACCTGGCTGTCGGCCGACACACCGGTTGGACCCTCGGCGGCGCCTTCATCGCCGTCCAGGCGACGCTGTTGATGATCTACCTACCGCTGCGCATTCGTCCCGGAACAGGGACTGTCGCCGCTGCCGTGATCCCCGCTCTGTCGTGCGACGTCGTACTAGCGTCGATGCCGGCACCTCAGGCCCTGGCGTGGAGGCTGCTGCTGTTGGTGACGGGAGGAGCGCTGTTCGCCGTCGGCGTCGCCCTCTACCTCGGTGCGCGGATGGGCACGCTTCCTCGCGACGGCCTGATGCTGGAGCTGCACCGCCGCCACCCGCGGCTGCGACCGGCGCCGATCCGGGTCGTCGCGGACGCCACCTGCCTTCTGGCCGGCTGGTCGCTCCTGGGACCGATCACCGCGGTCGTCGACGGCACCGTGGGGCCGGCGACGCTGCTGCTGACAGCCCTGCTCGGGCCGGGCATCGCGTTCCTCGTCCGCCGGATCAAGCCGTATCCCACCTGTGCCCCGCACCATCGCGCACCGGGCTGACGCCGATCCCCACGACGCCGGACGGTCGTCACGGCCGTGGCCGTGGACGCCACGTCCACCTCGAGCGCCAACCACTCATCACGTACTCCCGCGCCCGTGGAGCCCCACCGCCCGGATGCGTCGGAGGCTGACTTGCCGAACGGCTCCCACCGGGTGAAGGAACACCACGGCGGGGCCTGGATCCGGACTCTTCCGCGGAGGGCCGAGCCGTGCACGACATCCTGCCGTACCAGCGTCACCGGGTGGTGAGCCCGTGAGCATCGAGGCAATCGACTGGGCGCTGAACGCCGCCCCGATCCCGACCGACCGCAAGGACGCCACCGCGCTGGCGATCACGCTCATCGCGCTGGCCAGCCACGCCGGCCCCGACGGGTCGGAGGCGTTCCCGTCGGTGGAGCGGATGACGCGCTGCACCAGGCTGTCGCGGCGCACCGTGCAGCGCGCGCTGCGGTCGCTGGAGGAGCTGGGGCTGATCAAGCCGGGCAGTACCCGCTACCGCAACACCCGGATCGGGCGCGCCGACCTGCGCCCCCAGGTCTACGACCTCGTACTGTCGGCCGGGTTGTCCACAGGCACGGCAACGGGGCGTCAGAACGATGCCCCGCCGGCCCCGACGGGGCGTCAGCAGCGCATGAACGGGGCGTCGGCAGCGACTAAGCGGGGCGTCGGCATGACGCCCGAAACGTCCTTGAACCACAAGGCCAACCGTCCTGCGCCGAGCGCACCCCCGGCGGGGCGCTCGGCGGTCCCGGCGGAGTGTGGCGGCTGCGACGCCCGCCCCGGTGACCCGATCAGCGCCCGGGTGGTGTGGCTGGACGAGGACCGCAGCCGGTCCACGCCGTGTCCACGCTGCGCCCCGATCCGGAGAGGGGGTGCCCGGTGAGCGAGACCGAGCGCGCCGCGCACCTCGCCCCCGCAGCCCGCCTGGAGCACCTGGAGCGGGCCGACGAGACGATCCGGATGTCGGAGGGCCGCTCGGCCCGCGTCGTGCTCCCCACGCGAGCGGGGGTGGTCCGGTCTCCGGGAAATTGTCCGGGGGAAAGCCCCCGTGCTCCCCTCGCGAGCGGGGGTGGTCCATGGTCGGCCACGATGCGCTCCAGCTCGTCGTCGTGCTCCTACGCGAGCGGGGGTGGTTCCACTCCACGCCTGCTCAGCGACGCATCTGGCGTGTTCTCCCCGCGTGGGCGGGGGTGGTCCCGGGTGCGTTTCCGCGCTCCGCCGAAGCGAAAGACACTTCCCGCGCGAGCAGAGGATGGGTCGCGGTAGTGCCTGTTCTTCGTAGGTGTCAGCGACTGGGCGGCCGTCCACCGTCATGTCATGCGCAGTCGACAGATATCCGTAGATGAGCAGGTGGTTAAGCGAGTACAGCACGTGTCGGCTCTGCAACTTTTGACTACCCTGTGTGACACTGATGCGGGAAGGAGCAGGGTGGCGTCATCTGGGGAGGTAGCCGCACGCGTCCGGGCCGTGTGCAGCCGGGCGGAGCAAGCCCGGACAGCGTTGGAACAGGCGGAAGACCTGGCCGGGGAGGCTCATGACTTGGTGGCCCGTGCGTTGGAAGGGGCGCGCCACCTCGAATCCGACGGGGCACAGGTGCTGTCGGCGTTCACTCGGGTAACGGACGGGTGCAAGGGTTACTTGTGGCCGTTGCTCCACGAGGCCGTGAAAGCCGCCGAGAGCTTCGCGGCCCGGCTGGAGGGTGAGCGCACTCCGACCCCGACCGCCCAGCGGTCCGCACGGCCGCCGCGACAACCAGCCCCGGTACAGCCACAACGTCTGCCGCACCGGCAGGCCGAGCCCGACGACCTACCCGTGATCCCGCCCGAACAGATCGAACACCTACGGCGCGAGCTGCCGCCGACCGTGGTGCCCAACACCGGACAAAAGACGCACGGCTGGTGGGTGACTCCTGACGGGGAAGTCCGTCCGCTGGTCAGCGGCTACGACGAACTCTTGGAGGAGTGCGAGAAGGCTTTCCCCACCTGGGGCTACGGCGGGGGCTGCCCACCATCGCCGCCCACGTGGAAACCAAGCTCGCCGCGTACATGCGCAACCACGACGTTCGAGCAGCGACGCTGATCATCAATAATTGGCCCTGCGAGGACGGTCCCCTCACCGGTGAACAGGTGGTGCCCGCCCTGTTGCCCGAAGGACACGCACTGACCGTGTACGGACCGAACGGTTTCAACCGGACCTACCGAGGAGGGGCCACCCCACCGTGGCGCACACGCTGAACGTCTATTACGAAAAGCAGCACACGGCCGACCCGGTCGTCGTCACCACACCCGAGGACATCCGGGACCTGTTCGCCGCGGTACGCGCGAAGTACCCGGCGGGTACCGCCCTGCTCATGACCGTGGTACCCGCCGACTACCCGTGGGCCTCGGAATTGACGGTGGGAATCGACGGGGACAAGGGCGTGTTGCGCTACGCCGGACAGGACAGTCCCCCGACGGGCTGCTTCAGCAAGAGCGCCGAGCCCAGCAACACCGAACCGGTGATCTACTACTTCGTCACGGCCGACAACGAATTCCCACCATGTGCGGAAATCCCTGTGACGGACCTGGAAACAGCGCTGATCGACTACATGACCACCGGCCAACGCCCGGAGACCATCGAGTGGCAAACGATCAGGTAGCCCCGGCGTCGAATCCACATCGCCGCCCTCGGCGCGGTCGGTTGTACCATTTTCCCCGCGCGAGCGGGGATGACCCGAAACGCGTCCAGGCCCGCATGAACCAGTACACCTGTCGTGATGGAAGTGATACCAGAGGAAACGCCGAGCCGGCGCGCACGGCGGGCGAGGTTCGCCGCAGGCGCGATGGGGATGACCGCGGTGCGCAGCAGGTAGGCACGGCCGGCGGTGGCGATGTCCTCGACCGGCAGGTCGTGTGCGTCGGGCTGCGATCCCGGTTGGGTCGTCACCTGGTGGTGGGTGGGCACGTCGGGGCTGACGACACGCAGGCCAGACCACCGGGCGCGAGGCGCTGGAGGAATCGGGGCCATGGCTGCTGCCGTACCCGACTCCGGCCCTGCCGGCCGGTATCCGCATCCGATCGTGGCGGCACCGTGGTGGATCGACGAGATGCGGGTTCCCGCGGACGGTACTCGGCCGGAGAACTGACAGGGTTGGACATGGTCGAGGACGCCCCGATGCCGAACCGGGGCGCCCGACCAAACAGCCCGGCCACCCCCGAACGAGGTGGCCGGACCGCTGGACGTCAAGCCGACGGTGGTTCGGTGACCCGGTAGTGCTCCCCCGTGACCGTCATCGTCTGGCCCCGGTAGTTCCGCAGCGCCAGGCCGTCCTCCACCACCTCGTGGTACGGCCGGCTGACCGGGATCTTCCCGATCCTGGTGGTCAACACGTACTGCGGCACGCCGAAGCCCGTCATGTGCCCCTGCAACGCCTCCATGATCTCCCACCCCTTCTCGATCGAGGTCATGAAGTGGGAGACACCGGTGACGTTGTCGCAGTGGTAGAGGTAGTACGGGCGCACCCGGATGCGGAGCAGTTCCGTCATCAGCTTGCGCATCGTGTCCACGTCGTCGTTGATGCCCTTGAGCAGCACGGTCTGGTTGCCGACCGGCACGCCGTGGCGCAGCAGCCGGTCCACGGCCGCCGCCGCCTCGGGGGTGATCTCGCGCGGGTGGTTGAAGTGGGTGTTCAGCCACACCGGGTGGTACCGGGACAGCATCTCGCAGAACTCGTCGGTGATGCGCTGCGGCAGCAGCACGGGGAACCTGCTGCCGATGCGGATGATCTCGACGCTGGGGATGGCGCGCAGGCCGGAGATGATCGTCTCCAGCTTCTCGTCCCGGTAGGACAGCGGGTCGCCGCCGGTGAGCAGGACGTCGCGGATCTCCGGGTGCTCCCGGAGGTAGCGGAAGTCCTCCTCGAAGTCGCCGCCCTCGTTGTCGCGGAAGTAGGTGCCCTCCACGTCGGTGGTGTGGAACTTCCTGGTGCAGTGGCGGCAGTACACCGGGCACGACTCGGTGATCAGCATGATCACCCGATCGGGGTACTTGTGCACGATGCGGTTGGTCTTGCGGTAGAACATGTCGCCGACCGGGTCCACGTCGGCGTCCGGGAACTCCAGCAGCTCGCCGTGCGCCGGCACGGCCTGCAACCGGATGGGGCAGTCCGGGTCCTCCGGGTTCATCAGGGACGCGTAGTACGGCGTGACGCTCCAGCGGTACTTGCCCGCCGTCCCGGCGATCGCCTCTTCCTCCTCCGGGCTGACCTTCACCCACTCGCGCAGCCCGTCGAGGTTCGTGACGCGGTTGCGCATGTGCCAGCGCCAGTCCGACCACTGCTCGGTGGAAGGTGCTCCCGGCGCCGCTGCGGGCGCGGCGAATGACTCCGACATCTGTGGCTCCGTTTTGCTCAGGAGATGACTGGAAGCTGCTGCAGGCGGCGTTCCCGCCGCACGACCGCGGGTTCGGCGGTGCCGGTGGTCGCGGCGGTCGAGAGGACCGCGGCCAGTTCCGCCACGGTCGGGGTCTCGAAGAGCTGGCGCACGGGCAGGTCGCGGTGCAGCTCGGCGCGCAGGCGCGCGACCGCCTGCATGGCGAGCAGCGAGTGCCCGCCCAGGGCGAAGAAGTTCGCGTGCAGGCCCACGCGGTCCACGCCCAGCAGGTCGCACCAGACGGCGGCGACGGTCACCTCGACGTCCGTGCGGGGCTCCACGTGCTCCTCGCCGCCCTCGCGGTCCGGTTCGGGCAGGGCGGCCCGGTCCACCTTGCCGCTGCGGTTGAGCGGCAGCGCGGGCAGCGGGTGCACCATCGCCGGCACCATGTAGTCCGGCAGCCTGCCGCGCAGGTGCGCCCGCAGGCCCTCGGTGTCCGCGCCGCCCACGACGTAGGCGACGAGGTGCAGGCCGATGCCGGGCAGCTCGCGGGCCACGACGACGGCGTCGGTGACGTCGGCGTGCGCCAGCAGCACCGCCTCGATCTCGCCCAGCTCGACCCGGAACCCGCGCAGCTGCACCTGGGTGTCGATGCGGCCGAGGTAGTCCAGCGAACCGTCGGGCAGCCAGCGGACGAGGTCGCCGGTGCGGTAGAGGCGCTCGCCGGAGCCGAACGGGTCCGGCACGAACCGGTCGGCGGTGAGGTCGGGTCTGCCGAGGTAGCCCAGGGCCACTCCCCCGCCGCCGACGTGCAGGTCACCGGGCACGCCGACGCCGACCGGGTTGAGGTGCCGGTCGAGCACGTGCACGCGGGCGCCGGGCACCGGGGTGCCGATGGACGGCACCCGCGGCCCGGTCGGCGGCACGTCGCAGCTCGTGGTGACCACCGTGGCCTCCGCCGGGCCGTACAGGTTGATCAGGGTGAACGGCGCGTCGGGCGCGGGGCGCTTGCGCAGCGCGTCACCGCCGGTGCTCAGCACCCGCAGCGGGCTGCCCGCGGGCCACGGCACGTCCAGCGCCAGCTCGCACAGCGGGGTGGGCAGGAACCCGACCGTGATGCCGTGCTCGGCGAGCCAGCGCACGGCGTGCTCGCCGGAGGCCGTGGTGTCCGGGTCGGCCAGGTGCAGCTCGGCGCCCGCGACCAGCGCGGACCAGATCTCCAGCACCGACACGTCGAACCCGGTGCCCGCGATCTGGGACACCCGGTCGTGCTCGGTCGTCGCGCAGTCGGCGTTGTACCAGTCGACGCGCAGCGCCAGGCCGCCGTGGTCGAGCAGCACGCCCTTGGGCTGCCCGGTCGAGCCGGAGGTGTGGATGGCGTAGGCCGCGTCGTCCGGGCCGATCGGCACGTCGGGCGCGGGCGCCGGGTCGCGCGGCTCGTCCACCGCCACGACGACGCCGGCGAAGCCGTCGACCAGGCCGCGGGTCTCCCCGGTCACCAGCACCGCCGCCGCGTTGGCCGTGGCCAGCACCTGCGCCACGCGGGCCGCGGGGAACGCGGCGTCCACGGGCGCGTACACCGCGCCGGCGCGCATCGCGGCCAGTGAGCCGATCACGTACTCGAACCCGCGCGGCGCGCACACCACCACCCGGTCGCCGCGACCGACGCCCCGCGACACCAGGTGGGCCGCGAGCCGGGCCGACGCCTCGTCCAGCTCCGCGTACGACAGGCGCCGGTCGCCCTGCGCGAGGGCGACAGCGCCGGGCCGGCGCGCGGCCTGCGCCGCGATCCGCGCGGGCACCGGCTCGCGGCCGCCGACGGCGGGCCGGGGCGCGCCGAACCGCCGCGTCACCAGGTCGCGCTCGTCGTCGGGCAGCACGTCCAGCTCGTGCAGGCGTGCGTCCGGGTCGCGCACGACGGCGCGCAGCAGGGTCTCCCACCGGTCCAGCAGCCGCCGCGCGGTGGCCTCGTCGAACAGGTCCGTGGCGTACTGGAGGTCGCAGTGCAGCCCGTCGTCGTCGACCACGGCGACGAACGTCAGGTCGAACATGGCCGCGTTGTCCGCGCCGCGCACCCGCTCGGCGGCCAGCCCGTCCAGCTCCAGCGAGGACCAGCTGCCCTCCTGGTAGTCGAACAGCACCTGGAACAGCGGCGTCCGGCTGGACGACCGCTCCACCCGCAGCAGCTCCACCACCTGCTCGAACGGCAGGTCCTGGTGCGCGTAGGCGGCGGTGACGGTGTCGCGGGCACGGGCCGCCAGCTCGCCGAACGCCGGGTTGCCGGACACGTCCGTGCGCAGCGCGAGGGTGTTGACGAACAGGCCGACGACGCGTTCGGTCTCCTCGGTGGCGCGGTTGGCCGTGGTGCCGCCGACCACGATGTCGGTCTGCCCGCTGTGCCGGGCCAGCAGCGCGGTGAACGCGGCGAACAGCACCAGGTACAGCGTCACGCCGTGCCGGTCGGCGACCGCGCGCAGGTCGTCCACCAGCTCGGCGGGCAGGTCGTGGAACCGGCTGTTGCCCGCGGTGCCGCGCACGGCGGGCCGGGGTCGGTCGGTGGGCAGCTCCAGCAGGGCGGGCGCGCCGTCCAGGGCGGTGGACCAGAAGTCCTGCAACCGCGCCAGTTCGGCGTCCCGCAGCGAGGCGCGCTGCCACCGCGTGTAATCGGCGTACTGGATCACCGGCGCCGGCGGCACCTGCGCGTCGCGACCGGTCTCGCGGGCGTAGAAGGCGGTCAGCTCGCGGAAGAACAGGTCCTGCGACCAGCCGTCGAACACCAGGTGGTGCCAGGTGAACGCGAGCAGACACCGGTCGGGACCGGTCGGGTGCAGGGTGGCGCGCAGCAGCGGCCCGGCGGTCAGGTCGAACGGCCGGTCCGCCTCCTGCCACGCCCGCGCCCGCGCCTGCTCCGGCGATCGTCCGTCCTCGACGGAGAGACGTATCGTCGACTGCGACGCGATCCGCTGCACGGGCACGCCGTCCACGACCGCCACCGTCGTCCGCAGCGCCTCGTGCCGTGCGACCACGGCGTTGAGCGCGCGCTCCAGGGCGTCGGCGCGCAGCGGGCCGGTGATCTCCAGCAGCTCGGCGATGTTGTAGGCGGCGCTGTCCGGTTCGAGCTGGTCGATGAACCACAGGCGCTGCTGGGCGAAGGACAGCGACACGTCCTCCACCACCGGCGCGGCGTCGATCACCGGCACGTCGTCCGGCGCGGTCCCGGGCACCGAGGGGGCGAGGTGCGCGGCGAGGTCCTTGAGCACCGGGAACTGGAGCATCTGGCGCACGGTGATGCGCACGCCCCACCTGCGCCGCACCCGCACCACGACCTTGGTGGCCAGCATCGAGTCGCCGCCCGCGCCGCGGAAGAAGTTCTCGTCCCGGCTCACCCGGTCCCGGCCGAGCACCTCGGCCCACATGGCGGCCAGCTCGCGCTCGACCGGCGTGGCCGGCTCGGCGAAGTCCGCCACGCCCGCGGTGTCGCCCGCGCCGGTCGACACCGCCTCGACCGCGCCGTTGCGGCGGACCCTCGCCACCCGGCCGTCCTCGCGACCGTCCGTCCACACGCGACCAGGGACACCGACGGGGACCGGTGCGCCGTAACGGTCGCGCAGCACGGCCTCGACCCCGTCGAGCACCACGGTCGCCTCCGCCTCGTCGGCCAGCGCGATGTCGCCCACCCTGGTGTCCGGCGCGGTCAGCAGGGCGTCGAGCACGACGCGGTAGTGCCCGGCCAGCGCCTGCACGGTCGGCCGGTCGAACAGGTCGGTGGCGTACTCGAAGCGGCACTCCACGCCGTGCTCGTCGTACTCCACGGCCAGCTCGACGTCGAACTTCGCGGTGTCGTTGTCCAGCGCCCGCAGCCGCACGTCCAACCCGGCCATCCGGGGCGGCGGCGTGGTGGCGTTGACCGAGCACATGACCTGGAACACCGGGTTCATGCCCGCGCCGCGCTGGGCGTCCAGCGCGTCCACCACCCGGTCGAACGGCACGTGCTGGTGGGTGAGGGCGTCCAGGACCTCCTCGGTCACCCGCTCGGCCACCCGCGCCAGCGTCGGGTTGTCGGACAGGTCCACCCGCAGCGCCACCGTGTTGGCGAAGAACCCGACGGCGGATTCCCAGTCCTCGCGGGTCCGGTTGACCACCGGCACGCCGACGATCACCCGGTCCTGGTCGCCGTACCGGTGCAGCAGCACCGCCAGCGCGGTCGTCACGCCGGTGAACAGGGACGTGCCGCCGAGGCGGGCGCGGAGGTCGTCGGGCACCGCCACCGGCACGTTGTCGCCGCGCGTGCTCGACCCGTCCGGTCGGGGCCGGTCGGCCGGGATGCCCGCCTCGCCGAGGTGGCCGGACAGGCGGTCGCGCCAGTGCGCGAGCTGCGCCTCGAACAGCGGACCGTCCGCCTGCTCCGCCTCCCACACCGCGTAGTCGGCGTACTGGGCGGCCGGCGGCAGGTCGGCGGGCACGCCGCGGGCGCGCGCCGAGTACAGCTCGCCGAACTCGCGGAACAGGATGGTCTCGGACCAGCCGTCGGTGACGACGTGGTGCAGGTTCAGCACGACGTGGTGCAGGTGGTCGTCCACGCGCAGCAGCGACGCCCGCACCAGCGGCTCGCCGTCCAGCCGGAACGGGCGGGCGGCCGCGGACCGGACGGCCTCGTCGACCGCCGGGCCGCGGTCGGCGGCGGGCAGCGCGCGCAGGTCCAGCACCTCGCGCGGCAGCGGTCGCGCCGGCCCGATCACCTGGTGGACCTCGTCGTCGACCACCTCGAACGTCGTCCTCAGCACCTCGTGCCGCGCCACCAGGTCGTCCAGCGCCGACCACAGGGCGCCCTCGTCGAGCGCCCCGCGCAGCCGCAGCACGAACGGCACGTTGTAGGCGGCGTTGGGGCCGTTGAGCTGGTCGAGGAACCACAGGCGGTTCTGCGCGGCCGACGTCGGGACCCGGTCGGGTCGTTCGGTAGTCCGCACCGGCTCGGCCGGCGCGCGGCCCCCGGAAGACGGCATCCCGGAAGACGGCACCCCCGAAGCCTGGGCTCCCGAAGACTGCGCTCCCGAAGACTGCGCCCCCGACGAGAGCATCCGGCGCAGGAGCTCCCGCCTGGCTTGCGCGACACTGTCGGCCATCGTCATCCCCTCCGTTCACGGGCGTGCGCGGACGCGCCCGCCCCGGTGGGACGAGGCGCGGCAGCATCGTGCGTTGAGGTACTCGAACGGCGCTCCGGAGGATTTCCGGTACGCCACCACCCGCATTTACGTACGCGTCCGATCAGGTCGTGGGACACCCGGTCGGCCTAATCGACACGACCACTGCGACAAACCCCGCAGCATGTCCACCCCCAGTGCTTGCCGCTCTCCCAGGCCACTACAGCAGCCACCCCAGGGGTTGTCAAGACAACGAACTGCGGTCCTTTTCCGCTGGCTGCGGCAGCTATTCCGGCCCGTTGCGCTCCGTCCGGCGATGAGTTACGTTGCGTACGATAAGCGATATTCCGCGATCTAAGCGGACCTGTTTACCGATCGCTTTATCCGCCATTTGTCACCACCGCGCCGGATACGCCGGGCGCGCAGCCGAGGAGGGCGGGCATGTACGACGCCGTGGTGGTGGGCGCCCGGTGCGCCGGCGCGGCCACCGCGCTGCTGCTCGCGCGCCGCGGGTACCGCGTGCTGCTGCTGGACCGGGCCCGGTTCCCCTCCGACACCATGTCCACGCTCTACATCCACCAGCCGGGCGTGGCGAGGCTCGCCCGCTGGGGCGTGCTGGACGCGATCACCGCCTCGGGCGCGCCGCGGCTGGACACCGTCACCTACGCGGTCGGCGACGTGCGGTTGAGCAGTCGCGCGCCCGCGTTCGAGGGCGTCGACTCCGCCTACGGGCCCCGCCGCCACGTCCTGGACCAGGCGCTGGTGGACGCGGCGGTGGCGGCGGGCGCGGAGTTCTCCGACTCCTCGTCGGTGCGGGGCCTGCTCACCGACGGCGACGCGGTCACGGGGGTGCGGTTCCGCGCGCCCTCGGGCGCCGAGGTCGCCGCACCGGCGCACCTCGTCGTCGGCGCGGACGGGATGCGCTCCGCGGTCGCCGACCTGGTCGCGGCGCCCACCGAGGTCGAGGACCCCCGCCTGAGCTGCGTGTACTACTCGCTGTGGACCGGGATCGACACCGGGTTCGGGTTCCACGAGCGCACCGGCCGCTGGATCGCCACCATCCCCACGCACGAGGGCGCGACGGTCCTGGCCACGTACTTCCCGCAGGACCGGTTCGACGAGGTCCGCCTCGACCCGCGCGCCGCGCACCTGGACGCGCTGGCCACCACGGCCGGCGAGGTGTTCGAGCAGCTCGCGGGCGGCGAGCAGGTCGGCAGGCTGGTCGGCACCGGGGACCAGCGCAACTTCTTCCGCCGGGCCGCGGGTCGCGGCTGGGCGTTGGTGGGCGACGCGGGCCACCACCGGGACACGATCACCGCGCAGGGCATCTCCAACGCGTTCCTCCAGGCCGAGCTGCTGACCGAGGCGCTCGGCGACGGTCTGCGCGACCCCGGCGCGAGGGCCGCCGGCCTGCGCGCCTGGGCGGCCCGGCGGGACGAGGAACTGGTCGAGAGCTACCACGGCACGTTGCAGCTCGCGCGCCTGGAGGTCACCGGGGCGCGGCTGGAGATGCTGCGCGCCATCGCCGCGGACCCCGACCTGACCACGGGTTACTTCGCCGTCGTCGCCGGGCTCATGCCGATGGAGGACCTGCTGACCGAGGAGCTGCTCGACTTCATCTGACGCGCCACTGGGGAGGCGGAGCGATTGGCTGCGGTACCGCGCGGGATCACCACGGTTGCCGACGTCGTCGGCGTCGGGTTCGGACCGTCGAACCTGGCGCTCGCGGTGGCGGTGGCGGAGGTCGACGCGCTGAGGGCGGAGTTCTTCGAGCGCCAGCCGCGGTTCGGCTGGCACCGGGGGATGCTGCTGGACGGCGCGACGATGCAGGTGTCCTTCCTCAAGGACCTGGTCTCGATGCGCAACCCGGCGAGCGGGCACAGCTTCGTGGCCTACCTGCACGCCAAGGGCAGGCTGCCGGGCTTCATCAACAGCAAGACGCTGTACCCGCTGCGGGTGGAGTTCCACGACTACCTGGAGTGGGTGGCCGGGCACTTCGCCGACTCCGTCGCCTACGGCAGCGAGGTGGTCGGCATCGAGCCGGTCGCCCAGGACGGCGCGGTCGAGCACCTGGACGTCGTGGTGCGCCGCGACGGCCGCACCACCACCCACCGCACCCGCAACGTGGTGATCGCCACCGGCCTGACCCCGTGCCTGCCACGGGGCGTGACCACCTCGTCCCTCGTCTGGCACAGCAGCGAGCTGCTGCACCGGGTGGAGGAGCTGCGCGCGCGCTCGCCGCGTCGGGTGGCCGTGGTCGGCGCGGGCCAGAGCGCCGCCGAGGTCACCGACCACCTGCACCGCGAGCTGCCCGGCGCCGAGGTGCTGGCGGTGTTCTCCCGGTACGGCTACAGCGTCGCCGACGACAGCCCGTTCGCCAACGCGGTGTTCGACCCCGACGCGGTCGACCTGTTCTTCGACGCGCCGGCCAAGGCCCGGGAGCAGCTGCTCGCCTACCACGCGAACACCAACTACTCGGTGGTCGACGCCGACCTGTCCGCCCAGCTGTACCGCACCCACTACCAGGAGCAGGTGCTGGGCACGCCGCGACTGCGGATCGTGAACTCCTCGCGGCTGCACGACCTGGTCGAGACCGACGACGGGGTGGTGCTGCGGGTCGAGCACCTGCCGACCGGCGCGGTCTCGCACCTCGACGTGGACACCGTGGTGTGCGCGACGGGCTACCGGCCGGCCGACCCGACGCCGATGCTGCGCGGCCTGGCCAAGCTCGACGAGGCGGGCCGGCCGGTGCTGGACCGGGACTACCGGGTGGTGACCTCCGACTCCGTGCGCTGCGGCATCTACCTCCAGGGCGCGGTCGCCGAGCCGTCGCACGGGCTGTCCGCCGGTCTGCTGTCCACCACGGCCGTCCGGGCCGGGGAGATCGTCCGGTCGATCCTCGACCAGGACCGGTGAGGAGGTCCCCGTGTACGTGCCACCGATGTACCGCGCCACCGACGCCGGCCGGCCTCGCGAGATCGTGCGGGACTACCCGCTGGCCACCCTGGTCAGCAACGGGCCCCGCGCGCCGTTCGCCACGCACCTGCCCGTGGTCCGGCCGCCCGGCGCGCCGGAGGACGGCGAGCTGGTCGGGACCACCCTGTGGGGTCACCTCAACCGGGCCAACGAGCACTGGGCGGCGCTGGCCGGCCGGCCCCCATCGGTGCTGATCTTCACCGGGCCCCACTCCTACATCACGCCGACCACCTACCGGACCACGCCGGCCGCGCCGACCTGGGACTTCGTCTCGGTGCACCTGCACGGCCGGGTGGAACCGATCGAGGGGCGGGAGGGCTCGCTGGAGGTGGTGAAGCGGACGGTCGAGGTGTTCGAGGCGTCGTTCGGCGACGGGTGGGCGGCCGAGCCGTCCCACGGGTACTTCGCCGAGATCGTCCCCGGCGTCGGCGCGTTCCGGTTCCACGTCGAGTCGGTGGACTCGATGTTCAAGCTCAGCCAGGAGAAGCCCCCCGAGGTGCAGGCCCGGATCATGGCGAGCCTGCGCGAGACCGGTCGCGGCACGGCGCCGGAGCTGTGCCGGATCATGCGGCTGCACGGGCTGGGGCGCGACGGAGTGGAGGGCACATGACCGCTGCGACCACGACCCTGTGGGGCGGCCCGGCGCGACCGCCGTGCCTGCTCGACTCGCTGGTGACCACGGCCCGCGAGCACCCGGACCGGGTCGCCGTGGTCGACGGCGACCGCTCGTTCACCTACGCCGGGCTGCACGGGTGGGTCGGCGAGGTCGTCGCGCTGCTGCGCGGGCACGGCGTGCGGCCCGGCGACCGGGTCGCGGTGGCGGGCGCGCGCAGCGCCGAGGTGGTCACCGCGTTCCTCGCGGTGGCCGCGGTGGGCGCCACCTACGTGCCGCTGGACGCGGAGTACCCGCAGCGCAGGCTCGCCCACATGCTGACCGACAGCGGCGCGTCGGTGCTGCTGCACACCGGCGCGGGTCCCCGGTTCGACTCCTCCGCCGTGCCCGTGGCGATCCCGCGGCCCGGCGCGGGCGCGGCCTACGAGGTGGTGGCGTGCTCGCCCGACCTGCCGGTGTACGTCATCTACACGTCCGGCTCGACGGGCTGGCCCAAGGGCGTGGCGATCCCGCACAGCTGCCTGGACGGCATGGCCGAGTGGCAGCGCGCCCACTCGCCGCGGCCGGACCTGCGCACCGCCCAGTTCGCGCCGCTGAACTTCGACGTGTCGTTCCAGGAGGTGCTGGGCACGCTGTGCGGCGGCGGCACGCTGGTGATCGTGCCCGAGGAGCTGCGCCAGGACCCGTTCGAGCTGCTGGACTGGCTGGCCGAGCACCGGGTGGAGCGGCTGTTCCTGCCCAACGTGGCGCTGACCATGCTGGCCGTGGCCGCGTCCGCCGAGGACTCGCTGGAGCACCTGTCGCTGGTGGAGGTCAACACGGCGGGTGAGCAGCTGGTGTGCACGCCGCCGATCCGCGAGCTGTTCGAGCGGCTGCCGGGGTGCCGGCTGACCAACCACTACGGGCAGAGCGAGTCGGCGATGGTCAGCTCACACGTGCTCACCGGGCCGCCCTCGTCGTGGCCCGCGCTGCCGCCGATCGGCGTGCCGCTGCCGGGCTGCGAGCTGCTGCTCGACCCGGCCGACCCGGACGTGCCGGACGTGGGCGAACTGCTGGTGGCGGGCCTGCCGCTGTCGCTGGGCTACCTGAACCAGCCGGAGCTGAACGAGCGGCGGTACGTGGAGGTGCCGCGCACGCCGCACGGCCACACCCGCGCGTTCCGCACCGGCGACCTGGTGCGGTTCGCGGACGGGGTGGCGTGGTTCCTCAGCCGCACCGACCACGACGTGAAGATCCGCGGTTACCGGGTGAACCCGCTGGAGGTGGACGCCTGGCTGCTGGAGCAGCCGGGTGTCGCGGCGGCGGTGTGCGTGGTGGTGGAGGCGGGCGAGGGCGCGCGGAGCCTGCGCGCGGCCGTCACCCCGAAGGCGGGCGCCGAGCTGGACGTGCCGGGCCTGCTCAAGGCCCTCGAAGGCGTGCTGCCCGAGCACGCCGTGCCGCAGTCGATCGCCGTGCGGCCGGCGCTGCCGCGCACCCCGAGCGGGAAGGTCGACCGCAAGGCCGTCGCCGAGGATCTCGCCCGCGCGCGGTGACCGGGCACGACGAGGAGGGCCGCCCGGTGCGGGCGGCCCTCCTCCCCGGCGCCTAGGACGCGGGCTGCTCGGTCGGGATCTCCTTGACCGAGCGGATGCGGGTGAACGCGATGTAGACGCCCGAGCTGAGGATGCCCACCGAGCCGATGATCAGCGCGGTGGTGGCGCTGAGCGCGTTGCCGACCACGCCGCCCAGCAGCGCGCCGAGCGGGCACACACCCATCACGATCATCCGGATCGAGGCGTTCATCCGGCCCTGGAGTGCGTCCGGCGTGACCGCGGACCGGTAGCTGCGCTGGTTGACGTTGTAGACGATGACCATGACCGCGTCCACGAAGTGCATCACGATGATCAGCACCACCGCGGCGGGCTTGGGCACCAGCGTGGCGACCGGGATCAGCAGGGACGCGGCGCCCGCGAGCACCTGCGTCACCACCAGCAGCGTGCCCAGCGGCAGCTTCCGCGACACCCGGCCGGAGATCATCGCGCCGACCACGCCGCCCACGCCGGACGAGGACAGGATGAGGCCGATGTAGATCGGCTCCAGCGCGAGCGTCCGGGTGATGAAGATCAGGAACACCGGCTCGATGAAGAACGTGAACAGGTTGAACAGCAGCGCGGTGATGGCGAGCGTGCGCACGATCGGGTTGCCGAAGACGAACCGGAGCCCCTCGCCGACCTCGCGCCAGAAGTCGGGCTTGCGCGCGTCGGGCTGCTCCTCGTCGTCCTCGTCGACCTCGGGCTTCACCTCCGGGTCCACCCGGATGCGCTGCGTGAACACCGCGGACGCCGCGTAGGCCACCGTGTTGAACAGCAGCGCGAACGGCGCGGTGAGCACCTGCACCAGGACGCCGCCCACCGCCTCGCCCGCCATCCGGGAGGCGTTGTTGCTGATCTCCAGCTTGCCGTTGCCGTCGACCAGGTCCCGCCTGCCCACCACGCTGGGCAGGAACGAGGCGCTGCCGATGTCGGCGACCACCGTGCCGACCCCGATCAGCACCGCGATGAGCAGCAGGAACGGCATGCTGAGCAGGTCGAGCACGGCGGCCAGCGGCACGAGCAGCAGCAGCACGCCGCGGGCCAGGTCGGCCGCCACGATCACCGGCCGCTTGGGCAGCCGGTCCAGCCACACACCCGCGAACAGGCTGATCACCAGGTAGGGCAGGAAGGAGACGGCGGACAGCACGCCCATCTCCAGCACGCTGGCGTTCAGGGTGAGCGCCGCGAGCAGCGGGATCACACCGGCGGTGATCTCCGCCGCGAACAACGACAGGGTCTGTCCGAACCACAGGTTGCGGAAATTCGCCTGCTGGAACAAACTGCCGGGCCGGCCATTCATCACGTGTGCCTTCCGGGGGGAAACCGGGTACCGGGACCCTGGTCGCGTCGGAACTCGTCGACCCAGAATTCGAACGCCGGGTCGACCGAGCCAACATAGTCCGCCAACCCGTTCAGGTCTTCGGCGGCCTCCGGATCCGGTTCGGCCCGCAATTGCGGCATCTGCGTCATCAGGTACATCGCACCCTCGGTGTAACCGGCGTCCACCCACCTGTTCCAGGCGGCGTCGCGATCCGGTTCCTGATCGGCGAACAACCGTTCGCGGCGGGTGCGCGGCGGGAGGGCCGCGGCGGCGGGGTCGACCCGCAGCGCGATCCGCCTGCCCAGCACGTAGGCCACGCCGATGCCCTTGCGCAGGCAGAACGTGAGCGCCTCGGCGGCGGTGTCCACGATCGGCTCGCCGCGGTCGTTGAGGGAGGTGTTGCACAGCAGGGGCACACCGGTCGCCTCGTGGAACGCGCGCAGCGCCCGGTCCAGCAGCGGGTTGTCCGCGGCGGTCACGGTCTGGTGCCGGGCCGAGCCGTCGAGGTGCAGGATCGCGGGCACCCGGTCGCGCACCTCGGGGCGCACCGCGACCGCCTCCAGCATGAACGGCGACGGGCGGTCCACCGCGAACCACTCCCCCGCGTGCCCGGCCAGCACGACCGGCGCGACGGGCCGCCACCACTGGCGCTGCTTGTGCTCGTTGAGCGCCTGCTTGGTCTTCAGCGACCGCGGGTCCCCGAGCAGGCTGCGGTGGCACAGCGCCCGCGGTCCGATCTCGGCCGCGCCGTCCACCCAGGCCAGCGGCGCCTTGGTCACGTCGAGCACGAACCGGTCGGGCGAGAAGTCGCCGACCTCCTCGATCCACGGCGCGAACTCGGCCAGCGCGTCGTCCAGGTCGGTGATCTCCGCGCCGTGGTAGGCGGTGCCCAGCCGGTGCCGTGCCGGACCCGGCGAACCGGTGTCGGACGAACCGGTGTCCGGCGAGCCGGCGTCGAACGCGCCGGTGGCGTAGAAGCCGAGCAGGCCCAGGCCGTAGGACTGGCCGGAGTCGTTGGCGCACGGCGGGGTGAGCAGGCCGCGGAAGCCGAACCCGTCGAGCAGGGCGGTGTTGGTCGGGCAGTTGAGCGCGTAGCCGCCGCTCATCGACAGGTGCGCGGTGGTGGGGTCGACACCGGCCAGGTCGCACAGCTTGCGCACGTTGCGCGCCGCGATCAGCTCGCACGCCCGCTGCACGACCTTCATCACCGCGCTCTGGAGGTTCTCCTCCTCGGTGAAGTCCGGGTCCGGCTCCCGGTGGGCGAGCTGCTCGTGGGCCGCCTTCACGATCGACGCGACGAACGGCACCGCTTCGGAGACCGGGTGCACCCGGCCGCCGAGGAGGTTGAGCGCGGTCACGCCCCCGACGTCGAACTCGACGGTGCTGGAGGAGGCCGACGCCAGCGCCATCAGCGTGCCGGGTTCCTTGCCGAACAGCTGCTCGGCCGCCGAGTAGAGCGGCGCAGGCGACTCGACCGGCGCGTAGGTGATCCGGCCCCGCCGCGACACTGCGCCCGCGTACCAGTGGGGCTTGGTGTCCCGCTCCAGCACGAAGTCCGGCGCGGCGTCCACGGCCATCGCCACGATCGTGCCGGTGGCGAAGACGTCGCTGTCCATGAGCAGCCCGCTGAACAGGTGCGCCAGCGAGTGCACGGCGTAGTCCTCGGCGCCGGGCGGCACCGGCACGTCCTGGGCTGCGGGCAGGCCGGGCGTGCCCCACGTGGTGCGGATGTCGGCGAGCGTGAGCCCTTCGGTGGCGAGCAGTTCGGTCAACACCGCCTCCGCGCGTTCGGGGGTGTGCAGCGGCCAGTGGTGGTGCTTCTGCCCGCTGAACCGCTCGACCTCCCACAGGCGCACCAGCTCCACCTCGGTCGCGGTGCGCCGCCACAGGCTGATGTTCTGGTCGTGCCGCGGTTGCAGCACGGCGTGCGCACCGGGTGGTGTCAGGTAGCAGCTCAGGACGTACTCGGTCATCCCCGCCCCCCGGTCACGCGCAGTGCCTCGGTCATGGTCCGGTCCAGCTCGGCCACGAGGTGCGCGGGCGCGCCGAGGAACTCGTGGTGGCCGCCCGCCAGCACGGGCGCGGAGAACCGGCCGGGCGGCGCGTACTCGCGCCAGCCGCCCATCTGCTCCGGCCTGATCTCGACGTCGTCGGCCCACCCGAGGGCGCACACCGCGCTCGGCAGGCCGATCGGGTCGTCGAGCCGGTAGCGCTGGTTCGCGGTGATGTCGGCCCGCAGCACCCCCAGTCCCAGGTCGATCATGTCGGGGTCCGGCGCGCCGCCCATCGCGCGGGTCAGCGCGGCCAGTTCGACGGCCAGTTCGGCGTCGGTCATCGACAGGAAGCGCCCGTACGGACCCTCGTGCGGCGCGACCTGCGACGACAGGAACAGCACGGCGGGCGGCGGTCCCCCGGTCCCCTCCAGCCGCACGGCCGTGGCGAACGCGGCGAGGGCGCCGCCGCAGTGCCCGAAGAACGCGAACGGCCGGTCCAGGTAGGGCAGCAACTGCGGCACGGCGGCCTCGGCCAGGTCGGCGTAGCCACCGTAGTGCGGCTCGCGGATGCGGTTCTCCCGGCCGGGCGGCTGCACGGCGCAGACCTCCATGTCGCCGACCCGCGCGGGCCACCGGGCGTACATCGACGCGCCCAGCCCCGAGTAGGGGAACACGAACAGGCGGGCGGCGGCCTCCGGGTCGGGGCGCCGCAGCAGCCACCTACCTCGACGTGGCGGAGACGACATCGGCACCTTCCCCCGGCTCGACCGCGGCGCCCGGCCGCAGGACGGCGCGCACCGGCATGTTCCGGATGCCCGCCACGAAGTTGGACCTCAGGTGCGCCACGGGACCGGCGAGCTCGAACCGCTCGACCAACCGCACGACCTCACCGAACAGCAGGCGCAGCGCGATGCGCGCGAGCGGCGCGCCGATGCAGTAGTGCGGGCCGAACCCGAACGCCACGTGCCGGTTCGGGGTGCGCGCGACGTCGAACCGGTAGGGGTCGGCGAAGACCCGCTCGTCGCGGTTGGCCGAGCCCAGCCACGCCACCACGGCCTCGCCCGCCCGGACGGGCCGCCCGCTCAGCTCGGTGTCGACCACGGCGTAGCGCATGAAGTGGTTGGCGGGCGAGGCCCAGCGCAACCCCTCCTCCACCGCGATCGACGTCTGGTGGTCGTCGCCGGTGAGGCGGGCGTACTCGTCGGGGTGCTCGGTGAACGCCAGCACCGTCCCGGCCAGCGCGTGCGGTGTGGTGACGTTCGCGCCGAGCAGCAGGCTGTAGCAGTTGTAGACCAGCTCGTCGGCGCGCATACCGCGACCGCCGACGTCCATCGCCTTGAGGAACCCGATCAGGTCGTCGCGCTCGCCGCGGCCCTGGACCTGCTCGCCGAAGTACTCGAACAGCTCGTGGTGCGCGGCGACCAGCGAGCCGTGCCCGGCCTCCGCGCCGAACGACGGGTCCTCCGGCGCGATGGCCATCGTGGTCAGCCGGGCCAGCTCGGGCCAGTCCGACTCGGGCAGGCCCATCAGCGCCCCGGTGAACTCCATCGGGAACCCGGTGCCCGCTTCGGCCACGTCCCACGGCTCGGCCCCGGCGAGCGGCGCGAGCAGCCGCCGCACCACGGCGAGCACGGACGGGTGCCGGGCGCGCAGCGCGGTGAACGACAGCGCCTTGGCCATGGGCTCGCGCATCGCGGTGTGCACGGGCGGGTCGCTGGCGGCCATCATCTTGTTGGCCGCCGGGTCCGCGCTGCCGAGGATGGACAGCAGGGTGCCGCGCTTGGACGTGAACCGGGTGTGGTCGCGCAGCACGGCGCTCACGTCGTCGTGCCGCGTCACGGACACGAACCCGCGGCCGTCGGGCAGCACCTGGCGGTGCACGGGCGCGCGGTCGCGCATGGCGTGCCACACCACGTGCGGGTCGCCGTCGGAGTAGGTGGCCGCGTCGAACAGGTCCACCGCGTCGAGGTCGACCTCCTCGTCACCGGTCGGTGTGCTGAGCCTCATCGGGGTCCCTCCCCGTCATTCCTCGTGCCCAGGTGCGCGGTGTCCAAGTATCGGGCGAGTTCGGCGATGGTGGGGTTCTCGTAGAAGGTGCGGGCCCGGACGAACGCGCCCCGCTCGTTGCCGATCTCCGCGGTGATCATCGTGGCCAGCAGGGAGTGGCCGCCCAGCTCGAAGAAGTCGTCGTCCACGCCGACCTCGTCGATCTGGAGGACGTCGGCCCACAGCCGGGCCAGCCACAGCTCCACCTCGCCGCTGGGCGCCCGGTAGTCGGTGTCGAGCTCGGGCCGCTCGCGCAGCGGCGTGGCGGCCAGCGCGGCGCGGTCCACCTTGCCGTTGGCGGTCAGCGGCAGCGCGGGCAGCCTGCTGAACGTGGCGGGCACCATGTACGGGGGCAGCGCGGCGGCGAGCGCGCGCCGCAGGTCGGCTACCGACACCAGCCCCTCGGTGGTGTAGAACGCGACGAGCCGCCTGCCGCCCGCCCGGTCGGGCTGCGCCACCACCGCCACGTCCAGCACGTCGGGGTGCGCGGCGAGCGCGGCCTCCACCTCGCCGGGCTCGACCCGGAACCCGCGCAGCTTCACCTGCGCGTCCGCGCGGCCGACGAACTCGTACGCCCCGTTGGGCAGCCTGCGGGCGAGGTCGCCCGTGCGGTACATGCGCCCGCCGGGGGCGGCGGGATCGGGCAGGAACCGCTCGGCGGTCAGCGCGGGCCGGTTCAGGTAGCCGTGCGCCAGGCCGTCGCCCGTCGCGTACAGCTCGCCGACCTCGCCGTCCGGGACGGGGCGCAGGTCGGGGTCGAGCAGGTGCACCCCGCCGCCGCGGATGGGCGTGCCGATCGGCACGGTCGCCGTGGTGAGCCGGCCGCGGACGGTGTGGCAGCAGGTGAACGTGGTGTTCTCGGTCGGGCCGTACCCGTTGACCAGCGTGGTGTCCGGCAGCAGCCCGACCGCTTTGTCCACGTGGGACGGTGACAGCACGTCGCCGCCTGCCACGAGTTGCCGCACGCCCTTGAGGTCGGCCGGCGCGGTGTCCACGACCTGGTGGAACAGGCCGGCGGTCAGCCAGGCCACGGTGACGCCCTCGGCGCGCACGAAGTCGGCGACCTCGGCGGGCGCCAGTTCGCCGGGCGGCGCGACGGCCAGGCGCGCCCCGTTGAGCAGGGCCCCCCAGACCTCCAGGGTGGAGGCGTCGAAGGCGAGCGGGGCGTGCTGCAACACCACGTCGGTCTCGGCGAGGGTGACGAAGTCGGGCCGGCGCACCAGCCGGGCCACGGCGCGGTGGGGCACGCAGACGCCCTTCGGCGTGCCGGTGGAGCCGGAGGTGTAGGCGATGTAGGCCAGGTCCTCGGGGCCGACCTCGACGTCCTCGCCGCGCGGTCCGTCCACCAGGACGTCGTCCTCGGTCAGCACGACCGACACCCCGGCGTCGGCGAGCAGGGCGGCGCGGCGCTCCGGCGGGTCGTTCGGGTCCAGCGCCAGGTAGCACCCGCCGGCGCGCACGACGCCCAGGAGGGCGACGGGCGCCAGCGGCGACCGCGCCGAGTCGACGGCCACCACGTGGCCGCGCCGGACACCGCGCACGCGCAGGGCCAGGGCGAGGCGGGCGGACGCGTCGTCCAGCTCCACGTAGGACAGCCGCCGCCCGGTGCCGGTCACGGCGGTCCGCTGCGGCACGGCCGCGACTTGGCGCGCGAACAGCGCCGGGATCGTCCGCATGTCACACCCCTTCGGTGTCGATGGCCGTCCACCGGGCGGTCGAGGTGGCCACCAGGCCGCCGTCCGCCCCGTAGACGCTCGTCAGGTTCACGGCCGTGCGCCCGTGGCGCTCCTCCCGGCGGGCGACCACGACGTGCGGCACACCGGGGCGCGGGGCGCGGACCACCTCGGCGGTCATCCGGGTCAGCACCATCGGGTCGGCGCGCGGGTCGGCGGTCCAGCCGCCCGGACAGTCCAGGACACCCCACAGGACCTCGGTCGAGGTGTCCTCGGGCACCCACTCGCACGCCACCACGCCGTCGGCGCCCGGCACGGGGCCGGGTGCGAGCCGCAGCCCGTCCGCCCGCTCGTGCCCGCACACGAAGCACGTCGGGAACGGGTGGTCCCGGTGGCCCAGGTACCCCTCCGACGCGCGCCGCGCCACGTCCGCCGGCACCGCGGCCACGACCGGGACCGGCCGGGTGGCCGCGCCGACGGTGGCGACCACCTCGTCTCCCAGCCACAGGTGCGACCGGCGCGCGCCGGCCTCCAGCCGCATCGGGGTGTCCAGCGGCGGCGGGGCGATCAGGGTGACCACGGCGCGCCCCGCGGCGGGCGGGGCGAGGCCCGCGAGCAGGCCGCACATGTACCCGCCCTGCCCCGAGTCGGGCGGGCCGTTGAAGCGCGCCGGGACCGTGAGCTCCATCAGCCGCCCACCCCCGCCGGCCGCGCACCCGGGACGGTCCCCATCAGGCACCCACCCTCTGCGGCGCGCACGTCGCCTCGACGCACAGCGAGGTGTGCACGGACACCGCGCCGGACAGCCCCCGGCACTCCTCCACCACGAACCGCACCTTGTCCTCCCGGGCCGGGTCGCTGTCGGCGATGAGGACCCCGATCACCGTCCCGCTGTGCGCGATCACCAGGCCGAGCGCGTCGACCTCGTCGCCGATGCGGCGCAGCTCCGCCAGCAGCGGCCGGGGTCGCACCTTCGTGCTCAGCTCGGCGCTGCGGGTGGACACCGCGCCCACGGCGGCGAGGTCGTGCCCGCGCACCGCGTCGGTCAACGCCTCCAGCAGCTCGGCGTACTCCTGCCGGTCCCGCGCCGTGTACGGCTTGGGCACCCGGTTGTGCCGCACGGTGTCCACCTGGCCGCCCTCGTCGACGCCGACGATCGTCAGCACCGGCAGGCAGCCCAGCCGCTTCCGCAGCCGCACCTCGCGGTGGTAGAACGCCACGATGCCGTCGTGCATGACGCCGTCGGTCGGCTCGATGTGCCGCAGGAAGCCCTCGATCGCCACCGCGTCGAGCTGCTGGCCCAGCGCGGCGGCCACCGCGCGGGCGGTCGCCACCAGGTCCGCCGACGAGCTGGCCAGCCCCTTGCCCTCGGGCAGCCTGCTCGCCAGGTCGAGCACGCCGCCGCCCCGGTGGCCGCCCGCGCTGAGCATCCGCTCGACCAGCCGCCGCGACTTCTCCTTGTTCGGCGGGGACACCACCACCGGGTCGTGCTCGCCGGTCAGCTCGAACCGGGCGGTCGAGTACTCGGTGATGGGCAGGGTGACGAGGAAGTCGCGCTCGCCCTCGGGCAACGCGCCCTGGAGGAGTTCGCCGAACGTGCCGGAGGCGCGACCGTGGCCGATGTGGGTCACGTGCCGCCTCCCCGGTTGGGCCCGGGGTCGGAACCGGCGCCGAGGTCGATCAGGGCCGCGACCGCCGCCGCGTGCGGTGGCCGCACCAGCGCGAAGTGGTCGGCGGGCAGGTCGTGCGCGGTGAAGCGGCCGGCGACGTGCGCGGCCCACCGGCCCGCGCTGTCGTGCTCGCGGTTCTCCTCGCCCTGGACGAACACCGCGTCACCGCCGTGGACCCCGGGTCGGTGCCGGGCGTGCGCGCGCGCGTTGGCCTCGAACACGGCCAGCAGCGCGTCGGCGTCCCGGGCGTGCCCGTCACCGAGTTCGTGGCGCAGCTGCTCGGCGAAGTCCACGTCGTCGACGTCGTACTGGCCGGGGTAGGCCGGGTCGACCATGGTCAGCGAGGCGGTGCGGTCCGGCGCGCGGACCGCCATCTCGTGCGCCACGACCGCGCCGAACGACCACCCGGCCAGGTGGTGCCGGGGGAACCCGCGCAGCAGGCCGAGGTAGGCGGCGGCGGTCTCGCCGACGTCGGCCGCGGGTCGGGCCGCCGCGGAGACGCCGTGCACCGGGTGGCGCGGGTCGATCGCCGCCACCACCTCCCGGTAGACCGACAGGGCGCCGCCCGCCGGGTGCACGAGCACCACGGGCGTGCCGTCGCCGCCGGCGCGCAGCACCCGCAGCCGCGGCCGGTCCTCCACGGCCGCGTCGTTCCCGGTGAGCAGGGCCGCGACCGAGCGGACCGTGCCGCCGTCGAGCAGCCCGGTCACCGGCACCGCGCGGCCGAACCGCTTGCGCACCGCCGTGAGCAGCCGCAACGCCTTGAGCGAGTGGCCGCCCAGGTCGCCGAACGTGTCCAGCACACCCACGTCCTCGACGCCGAGCACGTCGCGCCACACGTCCAGCAGCACGCGTTCGGCCTCGGTCACGGGCTCGGCGGCGGACGTCCGGTCACGGCGCACCTCGACGGCCGCCAGCGCCTTGCGGTCCACCTTGCCGTTGGCGGAGAGCGGGATCGCGTCCACCGCCCGCCACAGCCGCGGCACCATGTGCTCGGGCAGCCGGTCCAGCAGGAACGCCCGCAGCCGCGCCGGGTCGGCGTCGCCGGCGAAGAACGCGGCCAGCGCGCCGTCCCGGACCACGACCGCGCACCCCCGCACGCCGTCGTGCCCGCCGAGGACCGCCTCGACCTCGGCCGGCTCCACCCGGAACCCGCGCACCTTGACCTGGTCGTCCACCCGGCCCAGGTACTCCAGCTCACCGCCGGGCAGGTGCCGGGCCAGGTCGCCGGTCCGGTACAGCCCGCCCGCGAACCGCTCCGCGGTCAGGTCGGGCCGCCCCACGTAGCCGTCGGCCAGGCCGACGCCGCCGATGTGCAGTTCCCCGGCCACGCCGATCGGCACGGGCCGGCGGCGGGCGTCCAGCACGTGCAGCCGGACGTTGGCGATGGGCCGGCCGATCGGCACGACGGCGCGACCGTCGTCGCGGCACCGCCAGTGGCTGACGTCCACCGCGGCCTCCGTCGGCCCGTACAGGTTGACCAGCTCGGCCGGGTGGGTGGCGAAGAACCGCTGCTGGAGGTCGTGCGGCAGCGCCTCGCCGCTGGCGAACACCCGCCGCAGGGACGTGCACGCGGGCACGTCGTCGTCGTCGAGGAACGCGCGCAGCATCGACGGCACGAAGTGCAGCACCGTCACCCCGGCCTCCCGGACCAGCCCGGTCAGGTAGGCGGGGTCGCGGTGACCGCCCGGTCGGGCGACGACCAGGCACGCCCCGGTCATCAGCGGCCAGAAGAACTCCCAGACCGACACGTCGAACGAGTACGGCGTCTTCTGGAGCACGCGGTCGTCCGGCCCGATCGGGTACTCGTCCTGCATCCACAGCAGCCGGTTGGCGATGGCGCGGTGCGGGACCACGACGCCCTTGGGGCGGCCGGTCGAGCCGGACGTGAAGATCAGGTACGCGGGGTCGTCGGGCGTCACGGCCGTCACGGGCGCGGTGTCCGGGTAGGCGGTGGCGAGGTCCGGGTGGCCGGTGGCGGTGTCCGGGTGACCGGTGGCGAGGTCGAGCCGGTGCGCGCCGGGCAGGTCCCGGTCGGCCAGCACCACCACCGGCCGCGCCTGGGCCACCATCTCCTCGGTGCGCGCCGGCGGGTTGTCCGGGTCCAGCGGCAGGTACGCCCCGCCCGCGCGCACGACCGCGTGCAGCGCGACGACCAGCTCCACCGACCGCTCCGCGCTGACCCCGACGAACGTGCCGGGCCGGACACCCAGCTCGATCAACCGGTGCGCGAGGCGGTTGGCGCGGACGTCGAACTCCCGGTAGGTCAGCACGGTGTCCCCGAACCGCACGGCGGGCGCGTCCGGGTCGCCGTCGGTGAGTGCGTGCAGCAGGTGCGGCCCCGGATAGTGCCGGTCGGTGTCGTTCCACCCGGCCAGCAGCGCCCGTTCGCGCTCGGGCCGCAGCTCCGCGTCGGTGTGCGTCGCGTCGGGGTCGGTGACCAGGGCGCGCAGCGCGGCCAGGTAGTAGTCGCGGGCCCGTTCGACCTGCCCGGTGTCCAGCCGGGTCCGGTCGTGCCGCAGGCCGATCGCGATCTCGCCGGTCCCGGCGTCGCGGAAGAACTCGGCGCCGAACGGGAAGTTGGTCGGCACCACGCTGTCCTCGTCGACCAGCTCCAGCACGTCGCCGGAGGGCTGGTCGCGCGAGACGTGGAAGTGCGTGTAGTTGAAGAAGGTCTCGAACAGCGGCTCGCCGCCGTGCGCGCGTTGCAGCTCGGCCAGCGGGAAGCGGCGGTGGGGCTGGATCGCCACGTCCGCGTCCGACACGTGCCGCACCAGGTCGGCCCACGTGCCGTCGGGCAGGTCGAGCCGGAACGGCACGGTGTTGAGGAACAGGCCCAGCACGCGGTCGCCGTCGGTCTCCTCGCCGCGGCCGTTGTAGACGACGCCGGTCACCACGTCGTCGCGGCCCGACAGCAGGGACACCACGCGCAGGTGGGCGGCCAGCAGCACCACGCGCACCGACACCTTGAGCCGGTTGGCCAGCGCGAGCAGGCCGGCGCCGACCTCCGCCGGCACGGTGAACTCCGTCATCGCCATGTCCGGCTCGGCCGTCGCCGGCCCGCCCAGCGGCAGCGCGCCCGCGGTGACGTCGTGCAGCAGGTCGGTCCAGAACGCCCGCTGCGCGTCGTCGGCGAGGGCGGCGCGCTCCAGGGCGACGAACGTGCGGAACCGGGCCTTCGGCGGGGGCGGGACCTCGCGGTCGTGGCCGAGCGCCCGCACGTAGAGGGTGAGCAGCTCGGCGAACAGGGACCGGCCGCTCCAGCCGTCCACGATCGCGTGGTGCTCGACGATCCACAGCTGGACCTCGTCGTCGGCGCGGCGCTGGACGTGGAAGCGGATCAGCGGCGGGCGGGTCCAGTCGAACGGGCGGGCCCGCTCGGCGCGGAACCGCCGGGCCACGGCCGCCTCCACGTCCGCCTCGCCGCGCAGGTCCTCGAACGTGAGCGGGGTGGGCACCCGGGCGTGCACGAGCTGCACGGGTTCGCCGAACCCGGCCACCGCGAACGACGTGCGCAGCACCTCGTGCCGGGCGACGGCCGTTGCCACGGCCTCCCGCCACGCGGTCTCCGAGTGCTCCACGCGCAGGTGGTAGGTGGCGACGTTGTGGTAGATCTGCTCGGAGTCGGAGGACTCGCTGTGGTAGAGCATCCCCGCCTGCAACGCCGACAGCGGGTAGGCGTCCACGACGTCGTCGCCGATCAGCTCCCGGTCGGCGGGCGCGAGCAGCTCCAGCCGGCCGACCTCGGCCGGCTGCCCCGGATCGACCAGTGTGGTGCGCGGCGCGAGCTCGCGGATCGTCTGGTGCAGCACGAGGTCCGTCACCTTGATGCCGAGACCGTGCTCCCGCGCCCGCGCCAGGAGCTGGACGCTGCGGATCGAGTCGCCGCCGATCTCGAAGTAGTTGTCGTCGATGCCCACCGGGTCGCGTCCCAGGACCTGGGACCAGATGCCCGCCAGCACGGCCTCCACCGCGTTGGTCGGCGCGGCGTAGGGCGCGGGCTCGTCCCAGTCGTCCTCCGCCGCGACCGGTCGCGACGGGACGGCGGCCGGCGGCCGGTCCGCGTCCGGCGGCCGGTTCGGGTCCAGCGGCCGGTCCGGGTCGGCGGCCACGTCCTCCAGCAGCCGCGCGTAGCGCTCGGCGAACCGGCCCACCTGCTCGGCGCCGAACAGGTCCGACCGGTACTCGAAGTTCGCGCCCGCGCCCCGGTCCCGGTCGGTGATCTCCAGCGTGAGCGGGAACTTCGCCGTGCCGGAGTCGAGCAGGAACGGCGTGAAGCCGACGTCGGCGGCCGTGCGGGCGCCGTCACCCGCCTCGAAGAACGTGAACAGCACCTGGAACACCGGGTGCCGGTCGCCCGCGCGCGGCGGCTTGACCTCCTCCACCACCAGCTCGAACGGCACGTCCTGGTTGGCGAAGGCGGCCAGCGCGGTGCCGCGCACCCGGTGCAGCACGTCGCGGAACGTCGGCGCGCCGTCCAGCCGGGTGCGCACGGCGAGGGTGTTGACCAGGAACCCGACCGTGCCCGCGAACTCCGGCCGGCCGCGGTTGGCCGACACCGTGCCGACGACCACGTCGTCCACGCCGGACAGCTCGCGCAGCAGGACCTTGAACGCCGCCAGCAGCACCATGAACAGCGTCGCGCCGGACTCGGCCGCCAGCGCCCGCAACCGGGCCACCGCGTCGGCCGGCAGGTCGAACGACAGGTCGGCGCCCGCCGGCGGCCCGCCCGGTCCCCCGGTGGGCAGTTCCAGGGTGGGCAGGGGGTGCGCGAGCACGTCGCGCCAGTGCGCGAGCTGCGCCGCCGCCGCCGGACCGGCCAGCCACTCGTCCTGCCAGCCGGAGTAGTCGGCGTACTGGAAGGCGGGCGCGGGCAGGTCGGGGTCGCGGCCCGCGACGTGCGCGGCGTAGCCGTCGACGACCTCCCCGAACACCAGGTCGGCCGACCAGCCGTCGCACACGATGTGGTGCATGGTCAGGACCAGGACGGACTCGGCGCCGCCCAGGCGCAGCAGGGCCGCGCGGAACAGCGGGCCGCGTTCCAGGTCGAACGGTCTGGCGGCCTCGCGCGCCACCCACCCGTCGGCCGGGACGGCGTGCGCCACGGTGAGTTCCGGCTCCGCCGTCGGGTCCACCACCTGCAACAACTCGCCGTCGGCGAGCGCGAAGCGGGTGCGCAGCGCTTCGTGCCGGGCGACGACGTCCGCGACGGCCCGGCGCAACGCGCCCTCGTCCACCTCCCCGCTGAGCCGGTAGCACAGCGGCACGTGGTAGGTCGGCGCGTCGCCGACCACCTGCTGCACGAAGAACATCTGGTACTGGGCGCGCGAGGCCGGGAAGACGTAGACGCCGGTCGCGGCACCCTGGTCGGCGGTCATCCGAGCGGCCCCCGCTTCACCACGTCGCGGACCACGACCACCGCCCGGTCCACGTCGGCCGTGCTCACGCCGGAGTGCGTGACGGCGCGGATGCGGCCGTGCCCCAGCTCGCCGACGGCCAGGCCCTCGGCCGCGGCGGCGGCCACGAACGACCGCCAGGTGAACCGGGGGTCGGTGACGCGGAACATCACGATGTTGGTCTGCACGGCGGCCGGGTCGACCTCGACGCCGTCCACGTCGGCCAGTCCCTCGGCGAGGCGGCGGGCGTTGGCGTGGTCCTCGGCGAGCCGGTCGGCCGCGGTGATGGCGAGGATGCCCGCCGCGGCGATCACGCCGGCCTGGCGCATCCCGCCGCCGAGCATCTTGCGCAGCCGCCGGACCCCGGTGATGAACTCCGCCGAACCGGCGACGATCGAGCCGATGGGCGCGCCCAGGCCCTTGGACAGGCAGAACTGCACCGAGTCGGCGTGCTCGGCGATCCGCGCGACCGGCACGCCCGAGGCCACGGCGGCGTTGAAGACCCGCGCGCCGTCCAGGTGCACGGCCACGCCGCGTTCGTCGGCGAACCGCCGCACCCGCGCGAGGTAGTCCGGCGGCAGCACCTTGCCGCCCGCCCGGTTGTGCGTGTTCTCCAGGCAGATCAGGGCGGGCAGCGCGAACTGCGGGTCGTCCGGGTCGTCGGGGAAGCCGCGGGCCAGGTCCTCCAGGGCCAGCGTGCCGTCGGGGCCGGTGCGGACCGGCTCGTAGACCGCGCCGCCCAGCACCGACGCGCCGCCGGCCTCGTAGACGTAGATGTCGGACTCGTCCCCGACCAGCACCTTCGCCCCGCGCGGCGCGTGGGTCATGATCGCGGCGAGGTTCGCCATGGTGCCGCTGGGCGTGAGGCAGGCGGCCTGCTTGCCGAGCACCTCGGCGGCCAGCTCCTCCAGCCCGCGCACGGTCGGGTCCTCGCCGTAGACGTCGTCGCCCAGCGGCGCGTCGACCATCGCCTTGAGCATGTTCGACGTGGGCAGGGTGAAGGTGTCGCTGCGCAGCTCGATCACTGGCCGGCCTCCGGCTCGATGCGGGTGTCGATCCGGTCGAGCGCGGCGGTGAGCACGGCGTCGACCTCCTCTGGCGTCGCACCGCGGGCGATGACGTGACCCAGGCGGTCGTAGGCGTTGACGGGCGGGCGCACGGTCGCGCCGACCCGGGCGGTGACGGTCACCGCGGCCACCCCCGGCAGGGCCTCCGCGTCGGCCACGCCGTCCACCGCGCGCAGCACACCGGGTGCCGGCGCGAGCAGGAACGCGATGCCGGCGCAGCCGCTGTCCGACGGCGCGAGGTCCGGTGGCAGGCCGACCGCCGCGCGCAGCTGCTGCTCCAGCAGCTCGACCCCGGTGGCCAGGCGGATCAGCTCGGGGATCATGCCGCCCGCGAGCCGCGGGTTGACCTCGACCACGGCGGGGCCGTCGTCGGTGAGCACGACCTCGGTGTGCGTGGCGCCCAGCGCCATCCCCGCCGCCTCCACCGCCCGCCGCGCGACGTCGGCGAGGGCGTCGGCGACCGCGGGGTCCAGCGGCGCGGGGAACAGGTGCCGGTGCTCCACGAAGTGCGGCCCGCCGGTGACGGACTTGCGGGTGACGCCGACCAGCTCCGTCCGCCCGGCCAGGCCGAACAGCTCGACGCTGAACTCCGGGCCGCGCGCGTACTGCTCGACCAGCACGCTGCGGGCGGTCGGCATGCCCCGGACGTTCTCCCGCACGGCCAGCACGCGGTCGGCCTGCGCGGCGACCTGCGCGGTGTCGTGGCACAGCCGCACGAGGTTGGAGCCGGAGTCGTCCACCGGTTTCACCACGCACGGCAACCCGACCTCGGCGACCGCCGCGGCCACCGCCTCCGGCGTCACCGGTTCCTCCAGCACGGCGAACCGGGGCTGCGGCACGCCCGCGCCCGCCAGCCGGCGGCGCAGCAGCGACTTGTCGCGGCACGTGCGCACCGCGTCCACGGGGTTGCGCGGCAAGCCGAGCCACGCCGCCAGGTCGGCCACGGCGGGCGCGTAGAAGTCGCTGGTGCTCACCACCCCGGCCAGCTCCTCGCGGCGGAACCGGTCCTGCACGGCCGCGCGCAGCGCGCTCGGCGAGTTCGTGTCGCACACCAGCACCTCGGCGCCGGTCGCGGCCAGCCCCGCGTACCGCTCGGGCCTCCCGGTCAGCAGCACCGGCCGCAGGCCCAGCCCCGCGGCGAGGTCCAGCGCGATCATCCCGGTGCCGGTGGTGTTGGCCTCCACGAACACCAGGTGCCGGTCGAGGTCCAGCCCGGACTTGTTGACCGCCCGCGACCACCGGGTCACCTCGGTGCCGTAGTCGACCTGCTCGGGCACGTCGGCGACGGCCAGGTCGGTCAGGCCGGAGGAGGCCCAGAACGCGTCGCTGTAGACGGTGTCGGCGTAGCGGTCGCCGCGGTCGGGGAAGATGCCGACCACCCTCGTGCCCCGCTCGGCGCGCCGGGCCACGTCGGTGAGCACCCGGTAGACCGAGCCGGACGTGTTGCCCGCGAAGATCCGCTGCTCGACCGCCAGCGCCCTGGTCGCCGCGAACGCCTCGTGGTCGTTGAGCCAGTGCACCTCGTCCAGCAGGGTGCGGTCGAGGTTCTTCGGCAGCAGGCTGTTGCCCAGGCCGCTCTGGAGCCGGCGCGGCTCGTCCGGCTGGTCGAACAGGGCGCTGCCGACGCAGTCCACGCCGATCACGTGCAGGTCGGGCAGGCTCTCGCGCAGCGCCCGCGACGTGCCGCACAGCGAACCGCCGCTGCCGACCGACCCGACCAGCACGTCGAACGCGCCGAGGTCGTCGAGCACCTCGCGGGCGAGCCTGCGGTAGGCGCCGGGGTTGTCGGGGTTGCCGTACTGCTGCGGCCAGAACGCGCCGGGCAGGTCGGCCATCAGCTGTTCGAGGCGTTCGATGCGCGCGCTCTGCCAGCCGTGCGAGGTCATCGCCTCCACGACGTGCACCTCGCAGCCCAGGGCGCGCAGCTTGGCCAGCGTCATCCGGTCGACGCGCGGGTCGGTGACGATGTGCACGGGGTGGCCGAGCGAGGTGCCCACCAGGGCCACGCCGAGCGCCATCGTGCCCGACGAGCTCTCCACGATGTGCGCGCCGTCGGCGAGCGCGCCGACCCGCTTGGCCTCCAGGATGATGTTCGCGGCCACCCGGTCCTTCATCCCGAACGGGTTCTGGAGTTCGAGCTTCGCGTAGACCTCGACCCCCTCGGCCGCCGGCACGCGCAAGCGGACCAGCGGCGTGTGGCCGATCGCGTCGGTGATGTCGTCGAAGATCATGGTCGGCTCCTCCCCCGGTTCCCGCCGTTACCCGATGTCCCGCGCGCGGTCGAGCCGGGCGCGCCGGGCCGCCCACTCGTCGGCCAGCGCCGCCCGCTCCGCGTGCTGGACGTCCAGCTCCGCCGCGACCGCGTCCGGGTGCGCGGACCCGGCGGTCGGGGTGGCGCGCAGGCTGCGGTCGACGTCGAACGCCCGCGCCAGCAGCTCGCCCGGCTCCGCCACCGCGTGCCCGGCCTCCGCGGCGACGCGCGCCAGCAGGTCCGCGTCGGGCGAGGTCGGCGGCAGGCCCGCGTCGAGCGCCGCGACGACGTACCGACCGGCCAGCACCTGCGCCTGCCGCCACGGCACGCCCGCGTGCAACGTCAGCGACGTGGCCAGCGCGAACCCGCCCAGGTACTCCCGCTCGCAGGCCGCGCGCATCCGGTCGGCCCGGAACTCCAGCCGCCGCAGCACGGCGGTCAGCAGCCGCACCACCGACCGCGCGGTGTCCAGCGCGTCGTAGAGCTGGGCACCGGCCTCCTTGGACACCTCGACCAGGTTCGTGTACGGCGTGCCGCGCTGGCCGAGCACCGCGTCCAGGTGGCACGAGGTGAGGTGCGCGGTGCGGCCCCGGATGCGTTCGAGCACCGGGAAGTTCTTCTTCTGCGGCATCGCCGAGGAGATCCCGCTCAGCTCGTCGGGCAGGTCGACGAAGCCGAACCCGGCGCCCGCCCAGGTGATCAGGTCGGTGGCGAACCGGCCGGTGGTCACGCCGAACAGGGACAGCTCGGCGGTGATCTCGGCGACCCACGCCCGCGAGGCCACGTCGGTGAGCGCGTTGCGCCCGGCGGCGGCGAAGCCGAGCAGCCGCGCCATCCGGTCGCGGTCCCACGGCAGGTTCTGCCCGGTCATCGCGCCCGCGCCGAGCGGGCAGGCGTCGATGCCGTCGTAGGTGGCCAGCAGCCGGCGGGCGGTGTGCAGCAGCCGGCCGGACTGCGCGGCCAGGTAGAAGCCGGGCGTCATCACCTGCGCGGCCTGGTAGTGCGTGTGGCCGGGCATCGGGGTGGTCAGGTGCGCGGCGGCCAGGTCGTGCGCCGCCGCCGCCAGCCCGAGCAGCCCGTCGGCGAGGTCGGCCAGGCGCTCGCGGCCGAACATCAGCTGCGCGCACGCCTGGAGGTCGTTGCGGCTGCGGTCCACGTGCCACCGCGGCGCGGGGTTCGACAGCCGGGCCTCTACGTGCCGCTCCACCGCGAAGGCGACGTCGGACAGGTTCGCGGCCGGGTCGGCGGTCAGGGTGTCCGGCCCGATCCCGGTGAGCAGGGCGTCCACCTCGTCGGCCTGCCCGGTCGTGAGCACGCCCATCCGCCGGTACTCGGCCACCAGCACCCGTTCGACCGCGACGTAGTGCGGCAGCAGGTGGCGGACCTCCCGCTCGAACTGCGGGCGCAGCACCTCGTCGTGGAGCAGGTCGGCCGGGTTCGCGGCCAGCCGACCGGTCAGCGCCGTCACGCGGTGCCCTGGGACATCTTTCGCCGCAGGCTCAGCGGGCGCATGTCGGTCCAGACCTCGGCGATGTGCGCCAGGCACGCGTCCTTCGTGCCGGTGACGCCCTCGGCCCGCCACCCGGCGGGCACCTCCCGGTCCGCGGGCCACACCGAGAACTGCTCCTCGTCGTTCACCACGACCGCGTAGGCGCGGGTGTCCTCGTCGTCGCGCTCGGCCATGCCGCCCACTCCCCTCTGCGTCGTCACCCGGTCCGGCCGCGTCACCCGGCACCGCCGAGCAGCGCCCGCACCTCGTCCTCGGACATGTCGTCGATCTTCGCCACCAGCAGCCGCTCGACCTCCTCGGCCAGCTCCGCCACGGTCGGCGTGCTGAACACCGTGCGCACCGGCAGGTCGACGTCGAAGCGCTGCCGGACCCTGGCCGAGAAGCGGGTCGCCATGAGCGAGTGGCCGCCGAGGTCGAAGAAGTCGTCCCGCGCGCCGACGCGGTCCAGGCCGAGCAGGTCGCGCCACATCCCGGCGATCGCCTCCTGCGCGGGACCCTCGCACGGCACGTACTCGGCGTCACCACCGCGCGGCCGGGCGGGGGTCGGCAGCTTCGCCCGGTCGACCTTGCCGTTGGGGTTGAGCGGCAAGGCGTCCAGCACGACGACCACCGACGGCACCATGTGCTTGGGCAGCCGGTCGGCGACCAGGTCGCGCAGCTGCTCGGGTTCGGGCGCGCGGTCCGGCCCGGCCGGGGTGGCGTAGGCCACCAGGTGGTCGTCCTCGCCGAGGCGGCGCAGCACCACGACCGCGTCGCGGACCAGGGGCGAGCGGCGCAGGGCCGACTCGACCTCGCCGAGTTCGACCCTCATGCCGCGGATCTTGACCTGGTGGTCGTCGCGGCCGACGAACTTGACCGTGCCGTCGGGCCGCCGGTAGCCGCGGTCGCCGGTGCGGTAGAGCCGCTCACCGGGCGAGAACGGGTTCGGCAGGAACGCCCGCGCGGTGGCCGCCGGGTCGCCGAGGTAGCCGCGGGCCAGCCCGACGCCCGCGATGTGGAGGTCGCCGACCTCGCCCACCTCGACCTCCCGGAAGTCGGCGTCGAGCACGTGCACGCGGTTGTTGTCGAACGGCACGCCGACCGACACCGCGCCGGTGTCCGCCGCGTCCGCCGGGCCGCAGGTGTGGTTGGTCGAGTCGATGGACACCTCGGTCGCGCCCCACGTGTTGTGCAGGCGGACCGACGGCAGCAGCGCCAGGAACCGGCCGGTGGTCTCCGGGGGCAGCGCCTCGCCGCTGGAGGTCACGTCGCGCAGCGCCGACAGGTCCCGGCCGCCGCGCTGCTCCAGCTCGTCCAGCAGCATCGTCAACATGCTGGGCACCACCTGGAGGTACACGCCGCGGTGCGCTTCGAGGGCGTCGAGGATGGCCCGCGGGTCGCGGTGCGCGCCGGGTTCGAGGACGGCCACCCGGGCGCCGACCGTCAGCGGCCAGAACAGCTCCAGCGCCGCGTCGTCGAAGGTCAGGGTCGTCTTGTGCAGCACGGTCTCGCCCGGCCGCAGCCGGTGCCGGCGCTGGGACCAGGTCATCCGGTTCACCCAGCCCTCGTGGCTGCTGGCCGCGCCCTTCGGCACACCCGTGGAGCCGGAGGTGAAGTAGACCGAGACGAGGTTCGCGCCGCACGCGCGCCGGTCCGGCCGGTCGGTCCGGGGCGGCGCCGACGGAGGTACCGCCACCACGTCGCCGGGCAGCAGGGCGCGGTAGCCGTCGGCCACCACGCAGACCCGGGCCCGCGCGACCGCCGTGACCTGCGCGATGCGGCTCGCGGGCAGCTCGGGGTCCAGCGGCAGGTAGGCCCCGCCCGCCTTGAGGATCGCCAGCAGCGCGACCACCATGTCCACCGACCGGTCCACGCACAGGGCCACCACGTCGTCCAGCCCGACACCGGCCCCGACCAGCCGGTGCGCCAGCCCGTTGGCCCGCGCGTCCAGCTCGGCGTAGGTGACCCGCTCGTCGCCGAAGACGACGGCGGTGCGGTCGCCGGAGTCCGCGACGCGGTCCTCGACCAGCTCGTGCAGCCCCCGGTGGGCCGGAAAGGCCGAGTCCGTTCGATTCCATTCCCCAGGCACGCTCAACCCGCCCCTCACCGCGACAGACCGGGGCCGGGCAGCCCTCGGCCGCCACCGTTCCCCAAAAATGCGATCAGCCGGCGCGGAATGCGCGCCAACCGCCCAGCCCAGCTCCCCAGAACCTTCCCGCCGGTTTCCGGCAAGTGCGATCAAACACTTCCTAGCACAGGCCACCTCACGTGGCAACGACCCGTAGCGAACGCCAGGACCAGCCGTGCAACCCTTGCGCGGGCGCGATCCTGCGTGTAGTCGAAGCGCCGCGCAGACGCATGTTGACCCGCGCCGACGGTCAGGCATACTGGCTTCGGCGTCACGTCAGCGAAATGAAGGGCGAAAGGGTGCGACCGACCCCCGCGGAGGAAATTCGAAAGTCGTTCGTCAACTGTTCGAAAGGTGAAGCGAAGAAGCTCACCCTGCCGGCCGGGCTGGATTCGCAGGACTGGGCGGCAACGGACTTCCTCGGCTGGGTCGACCCCCGCGCGGTGAACAACGCCTACCTGGTGCTGCCCCGGGGCGAGGAGGTGGTGGGTGTCGTGCTGCGCGCGAACAACCCGCCGAGCAGCGCGCTGAGGTCGTCCACGTGCGCGTTCTGCCTGACCACCCACGTGCAGTCCGACGTGGGGTTGTTCGCCGCGCCGAAGGCGGGCGCGGCCGGGCGCAGGGGCAACACCGTCGGCACCTACGTGTGCGCCGACCTGGCCTGTTCCGCCTACGTGCGGCGCAAGAAGCGGCCTTCGGCGCCGCAGCCCGCCGAGACGATCGGCGACGACGAGCGGATCGCGCGGATGCTCGTCAACATCAACCAGTTCGTCGCGAAGGTCCTCGGTTGAGGGCTGCCCGGCGCACGTCCTCGCGGGGGAGAATGTGACCCAGGAAGAAATCCGGACGGCGGGCACGAGCGCACCGCTGTCCCCCGCGCAGCACGGGATCTGGTTCACCGAACAATTCGACGGGCCCACCAGCGTCTACCACGTGTCCTTCGCCCACCGGCTGCGCGGGCCGCTCGACGCCGACCTGCTCGACGCCGCGTTGTCGGCGTTGGTCCAACGGCATGAACCATTGCGCACCCGGATCGACCTGGGCGACGGCGAACCGCGACAGGTTGTGCTGCCGGAGGTCCGCGCATCCGCCAAACGGGTCGATTTGTCCGGGCACCCGGACGGCGAGGCCGAGGCCGCCCGGGAAAACGAAGATCACGTCCTGCGGCCTTTCCGGCTGGACGCGGAGAACCCGTTCCGGGTGCTGCTGGTGCGGTTGGCGGACGACCACCACATCCTGTCGGTGGTGCTCCACCACATCTGCGCGGACGGCCTGTCGCTGCCGGTGTTCTGCGACGACCTGGCCGCGTTCTACCGCGGCGAGCCGCCACCGCCGCTGCGCGACAGCTACACCGCGCACCTGCGGCGCGCGGCCGCCGAACCGCCCGACGTCGAGGCCCTCGCCCGGTGGCGCGACCGGCTGCGCGGCGCCCCGCCGCTCGCGCTGCCCACCGACCGGCCGCGGCCCCGGATCCGGTCGCCGCACGGCGGGCACGTCCCGATCACCGTCGACCCGGAGCTCGTGCGGCGCGCCCGGGACTACGCGCGGCAGCACGGCGCCACGCTGTTCATGGTGCTGCTGGCCAACTTCTTCGCCGTGCTGGCCCGGCGGTCCGGGGCGGAGGACCTGAGCGTCGGCGTGCCGCTGTCCGGTCGCGAGGGCCCGGACGAGGAAGCCCTGATCGGCCTGTTCACCAACACCGTCGTGATGCGCGTCGACGTGTCCGGCGCGCCCCCGTTCGCCGAGCTGCTGCGCCGGGTGCGGTCGACCGCGTTCGACGCCTACGACGACGGGCACGTGCCGTTCCAGCAGGTGGTGGAGGCGGTCTCGCCACCGCGCGACCTCTCCCGGACCCCGCTGTTCCAGGCGGTGTTCACCGTCCAGGACTTCGCCGAGGACGACCTGCGGCTGCCCGGCGTGACCGCCACCCCCGTGCCGCTGCCCAGCCGCACCAGCGAGTTCGAGGTGGAGCTGGAACTCGCCTGGGACGGCGCGGGCCTGGTCGGCTTCGCCGCCTACAGCACCGACCTGTTCGACCACGCCACGGCCGCCGCGCTGGCCGACGACTACCTGACCCTGCTCCGCGAGCACCTGGAGGACCCCCGGTGAGCATCACCGCCGAGCTGGCACGGGTCGCCGCCGCCACCCCGGACGCGCCCGCCCTGCTGGACCGCGACCGCGAGCTGACGTTCCGGCAGCTGCTGGCCGAGGTGCGCCGGATCGCGGGCGTGCTGGCCGCGCACGGCGTGCCCCGCGGCGCGCGGGTGGCGGTGCCGGCCGAACGGCACTGGAGCACCGTCGCCGGGGCGCTGGGCGTGCTGCACGCGGGGGCCGCGTACCTGCCGGTGTCCCCCGGCGACCCCCCGGACCGCCTGCGGTCGACGCTGACCACGGCCGGCGCCGTCGCGGTGCTCGCCCGGGACGCCACCCTCGCCGCGCTGGCGCCCGCCCTTCGGGGCCTCGACGTGGCGCCGCTGTCGGTCGACGGGCACGCCGCCGGGTCCACCCCGGTCGTCTCGCCCGACGACCTCGCCTACCTGATGTTCACCTCGGGGTCCACCGGCGTCCCGAAGGGCGTCCTGGTGCCGCACCGGGCCGTGCTGACCGCGGGCGCGGCGCTGCGCGAGAGGTACGGGATCACGCACCGGGACCGGGTGCTCAACCTGACCCCGCTGATCTGGGACACCAGCGGCGAGGAGATCTACCCGACGCTGTTCGGCGGCGCGGCCGTGGTGTGCGACGACCGCACGGCCGACGCGTCCATGGCCACCCTGCTCGCCGTGGTCGCCGACCGCGGCGTCACCGTGGTCAACCTCGCCACCGCCCTCTGGAACGAACTGGTGGACCACCTGGTCACCACGGGCGAGCCGCTGCCGGCGAGCCTGCGCCTGGTCGTCATGGGCGGCGAGGAGGCGAGGGCCCGCACCGTGCGGCTGTGGTCCGAGCGCGTCCCGGAGCACGTGCGGCTGATCAACGCCTACGGCCAGACCGAGACGGTCATGGTCACGCACGCCGCCGACATCGGCGGCCGGGTCGGCCGGGCCCTGCGCGACACCGACGACGTGCCGATCGGCCACGCCCTGCCGCACGTCGAGGAGATCCTGGCACCGCGGGAGGGCGGCGCCGCCGAGCTGTCCGTCGCCGGACCCACCGTCGCCTGGGGCTACCACCACCGCCCGGACCTGACCGCCGAGCGGTTCGCCCCGGAGCGCGCCGGACGCGCGTACCGCACCGGCGATCTGGTGCGCACCCGCCCGGACGGCAGCCTGTCGTTCATCGGCCGCGCGGACCGGCAGCTCAAGGTGCGCGGGGTCCGGGTCGAACCGGCCGAGGTGGAACGCGCCATGACCGCGTGCCCCGGCGTGACCACCGCGACCGTGTTCGCCGTCGACGGCGAACACCCGACCCTCATCGGCGTCTACCTGCCGTCCGCGACCGACCCGGCCACACCCGCCGACGTCGTGCGCGCGCTGGAGGCGAGCCTGCCCCGCACCATGCTCCCCCACCACGTCCACGCCCGGTCGTCCCTCCCCCTGACCGCCACCGGCAAGGTCGACGTCGCCGCCCTGCGCGCGGCCTTCACCCCCCGGGCCCCCGCACCGGTCGAGGACGACGCGCACGACGTCCTGACCCACGTCGAGACCGCGTACCGGGAGGTGCTCGACGCCGAGGTCGACACCGACTCGTCGTACTTCGAACTGGGCGGCGACTCCCTGATCGCCGTCCGCCTCCTGACCCGCCTGCACCAGCGCGTCGGCGTCCGGCTGGGCGTGCGGGACGTCTTCGAGCACCCCACACCGCGCCTGCTGGCGAAACTGGTCGAGGCGCGCGTCAGCGGGTGAGCCGATCGCGTTGTGCGGCCACCTGGTAGCCGGCTTCCGGAGCAGGTGCTGGTTGAAAATCGCCAAGGATTCCGTAGCCGCATCCGCCATGCCGATGGTGCTGGACACCCTGGCCGAGCCGCGCGATCAGCGCAGCTCAGCGCCCCGCCGCGGAGTTCCGGCACCCCCCACACCGTGCCAAAACCATCTTTCACGCGTCATCGGCACCGGACTCGCTTTGCCTCACCGGTCTGCTTGGATGGGTGGATGCCGTTAGGTGAGCAATCGTTGTCGGCGGGAGAGCCCTGGTACGTCTCGGGCACGTTCTGGACCATCGCCGCGGTGGTGGTCGGCGTGGTGGCTATCGCGGTGACGACGTGGGCAGCGTTCCGCTCGGCCCGGCCGCGACGGATCTTGTACATATGGGCGGATTCGGCGGTCCCGTTGGTCAGCAACTCCCCGGGACTGCGCGGACGCAGCCTCGCGGTGTCCCTGGACGGTCGGGAGCTGGCCGAGCCGCACACCGTGACAGTGCGGGTGGCCGGCCGGAGCGCTCTGGACATCGCGGCGAGCGCCTTCGATGGTGCGCCGTTGGAGTTGGAGTTCGGCGTGCCGATCGTGGCGCTGTTGGAACAGAGGAGCGACGCCGGCCGGGCAGCGGTGCGTGAGCCGGCGGTGCAGGTGCGCGGCACGGCATTGCACGTGGGCCCGGCGCTGCTGACGCGACGGCACCGCCTGCGCTACACCGTCCTGCTCGACGGCGAACCGAGGTTCCACCCGGTGTCCGAACTGCCCGACGTGGTCGTTCGGAGGGAGCCCGCCCCCGACCTCGCGACCGGCACCCTGCCATCGGTCATCCTTCTCGGCATCCCCGTCCTCATCATCGTCGCCGGCAATGTGATCCCGGGCGAAACCCCGGGGTATTACCAGGTGTGGTCAGGGGTCTTGCTGACCCTGTTCATGGTCCTGTTCGGTATCTGGGGGGTTCGGCGCGCCGTCCGGCGGATCGACGCCGACAAGGCCGGCAGCAAAGGAACAGACCGGTAAGTCCTTCACTGCTCCGGAAGCCGTGCTGCCCTGCCCCGCGACGGTGACGTCCATGCCCGTCTCACCGGCGGGTTCGGCATCTCCCGGAGCAGGTCGGCCAGTCCAGCCGCCGCTGCCGGCCGAGACCACCCGCACCGCCGCCTCATCCCGGTCGGCCGACCACCGGGTTGTGTGACGTCCCTCAGGCGTCGGGCGCCGGGGTCGTTCGCCTGGCCGAGGGGCTGCGGTTGATGTAGGCGGCCAGACCGCCGAGCTCCTCGTTGGCGATGAACGCCGACCGCACGTTGAGCAGGGCTTCCTCGGCGTGGTCGTGGCAGCCCCAGGCCGCGTCGCCCCAGGCGTCGGCCACCTTGAGTTCGGCCGGCGCGGCACACCCCTCGGTGCCGCCGAGCTGGCAGTGCTCGGGGTGGGGCACGGTGGCCGTCGCCGCGGCGGCGGCGCGCATCCGGGCGGCCAGTTCCGCGGCGGCGGTGGCGCGCAGCTCGGCCTCGGCGCGCAGTTCCCGTTCCGCGTCCATCGCCTTGGCCAGCTCGGCGTGGGCTTTCGCGGCGCGGGTCTCGGCGTCACGTCGCGCCTGCTCGTTGTGGTGGCGCTCGATGGCCAGGGCGGCGGTGCCCGCGAAGACCCGGGCCAGGGCCAGGTCGGAGTCCTCCGGGGCGCGCGGGACCCGGTGGTACATGGCGAAGGTGCCCAGCAGGCTCCCGTCGCGGGCCAGGATCGGCGTGGACCAGCAGGCGGCCAGACCGGCTCGGCCGGCCAGGTCGCGGAAGTCGTCCCAGAACGGGTCGGTGGCGATGTCGGAGACGACGACCGGTTCGCGCCGGTGGGCGGCCGTGCCGCACGAGCCGACGCCCTCACCGGTGGCGATCCCGTCGATGGCCTGGTTGTAGAAGTCGGGCAGGCCGGGCCCCGCCCCGTGGCGCAGGTGCGCCCCGTCCGGGTCGGCGAGCAGGACCGAGACGAGCACCTCCTGCGGCGCGAGGTTCTCGATGCACCGGGCCATCCCGTCGAGGACCTCGGTCAGCGGCGCCTGCCGGGCGATCTGTTCCAGCAGGGCGCGGTGCTCGGCCGTCAACCGCTGGGCGTGCTTGACCTGGGTGGTCTCCACCCCGATCACCCGGATGCCGACGACGCCGCCCCCCGTGTCGCGGCGCGGCTCGTAGGTGAAGTCGAAGAACGCCTCCCGCGTGTGCGTGCCGGCATCGAGCAGGACGCGCACGTCGCGGCCGGTGTGGGACCTACCGGTGCGGTAGACCTCGTCGAGCAGGACGAGGAAGCCCTGGCCCTCCAGTTCGGGCACCAGCTCCACCAGCGGGACACCGGTGCGCGCCCGGTGCGCGCCGATCGTGGCGAAGAACGCCGGGTTCGCCGTCTCCACCAGGTGCGACGGCCCCACCAGGGAGGCGAACACGGCGATCGACTGCCCGAACAGCGCCCGCACGTCCTCCTCGTCCGGCTGCTCGGTGACCGGGGAACCGGTGGGCAGGGGGCGCTGGCCTGATGCCGCCGTCATGGTGTGATCCGTTCATCGTCTGGGGGTATCACCCTAGTACCGGTGGCACCTCCGGTTCGGGCTGTCCGGCCGCCGGGTGCGTCGCCGACGCGGGTCGGGGCGCTAGACGATACGGCGCCGCACCCGCCACACCACCACACCGACCAGGACCGCCGCGACGGTGACGAACAGGGTCGCCTCGACGAGCTGGAACGGCCAGAACCGGTCGGCCGGGTGGTAGACGCTGAACCGCTGGGTGCCCCGCGCGTGCAGGAACTGGTTGAGGTTGGTGCCGGCCCGGTTGGCGGTGGCCTCCAGCTCGGAGAACTCGGTCCAGCTCAGCCTGCGCCCGGTGGCGTCCGCGTAGCCGCGTTCGATCGTCCAGTCGGCGAAGTCGGGCACGGACCGGCGCCCCGCCCGGTCCTCCGAGCCGCCGACGGGGACCGGCTCCACGGTGGTGAGCGGCGTGGCGTACGCGGGACGGGCCACCAGCGCCACCGCCATCCTCGCGGCGAGGAACGCCCCGAACGCGACGCCGAACGCGGGCAGGCTGCGCCGCAGGATCGCCCCGGCGGCGGTGGCAACGCCGAACGCGAACAGCGCGTACGCCACCGGCACGAGTCCCTCCAGGTCGAAGGCGTCGTACTGGAACCGCCCTTCCCACGCGTCGAACGGCCGGCGGAACCAGGTGAGCACCGCGGTGAACATCCCGGTGAGCGCGACGGTGACGCCGGCCAGGGCCGCGAGCTTGGCCGCCAGCCAGCGCGTCCGCGGCACGGCCTGCGTCCAGGCGAGCTGCCAGGTGCCGTCCTCCAGTTCGCGCGCGAGCAGCGGCGCGCCGAGGAACGCGCCGATGACGACGGGGACCAGGTAGAAGGCCGCCAGGAGGTTCTCGACGTACCCGAACTCCTCGTCGAGCCGGCGGAAGGAGGCCGTGCAGGCGTCGTCGGCACCGGCCTCTCCCGCACACCGGGCGAGACCGTCGGGGAACAGGTCGTGGGCCTGCGACCCGAGCACGAGCAGGGCGATGCCGAACACGCCGACGAACAGCCCCAGGACGCAGACCTCGGTCCGGTGCTGGCGCCAGATCAACCACGTCATGCCGCCCCTCCCGACGTGACCGCGGCGCCCGTCTCGGACGGCCGGCGCAGGTACGCCAGCACCAGGTCCTCCAGCGCGACCGGCCGGGCCTGCCACCCAGGCGCGGCCGGGATCGCGCCGTCGCGCACCAGCAAGGTCGTGTGCCGGTCGCTGTGGACGGCCTCCACGACGGCGCCGGCCCGGTCGACGTCGGTGGCCGTGCGCGGGCCGACGAGCAGCCGGTGCTCGGCCAGGAGGGTGTCGATGTCACCGGTGAGCGTGACCCGGCCGCGGTTGAGCACGACCAGGTGATCGCAGACGCGCTCCAGCTCGTGCACGACGTGGGAGGAGAACAGGACGGTCACCCCGTCCTCGGCCACCGCGCCCATGAGGACCTGGAGGAACTCGTGCCGGGCCAGCGGGTCGAGGCTGGCCACCGGCTCGTCGAGGACGAGCAGGTCCGGCCGCTTCGCCAGGGCCAGGGCCAGCGCGACCTGGGCCTGCTGCCCGCCGGAGAGCGTGCCGGCCCTGCGGTCGAGCGGGATGCCCAGCTTCGCCAGCCGGCGCTCGGCCAGCCCCTGGTCGAACCGCAGGTTGCAGGCCCGGCCGAAGCGGAGCACCTCGGCGACGGTGAAGCGCTTGTACAGCGGGTGGTCCTGGGCCAGGAACCCGATCCGGGACAGGGTGTGCGGGGTGCTGGCGGTGACGTCGTGGCCGAGGACCTCCACCGTGCCGGTGCTCGGTGCCAGCAACCCGACGACCAGCCGCAGCAGCGTGGTCTTGCCCGCGCCGTTCGGCCCGACCAGGGCGATCACGCCGCCCGCCGGCAGGGCCAGGGTGCAGTCGCGCAGCGCCCAGCCCTTCCGGTACCGCTTGCCCACACCGTCGGTGCGCAGCGCGAACCCGGTCGCCGTCACGCCACGTCCTCGTTCCTCAGCTGCTGGTGGACGGACGTGAGGAGCGCGTCCACCGCCTGCTCGTCGAGGCCGGCCGCGTAGGCGCGGCGCAACCAGGTCGCCAGACCGCGGCGCAGCGACGTGTACGTCGATGCCGACATCACGGCCGACTGCTGTTCGTCGACGAACGTGCCCTGGCCGGGACGGCCGGTGACCAGGTTCTCCTGCTCCATCTGCCGGTACGCCTTGGCGACGGTGTTCGGGTTGATCGCCAGGTCCTCGACCACCTCGCGGATGAGCGGGAGGCGGTCACCGGGTTGGAGGAAGCCCAGCAGCACCGCCTGGCGGACCTGCTGGACGAGTTGCAGGTACGGCGGCACGCCGGAGTGGGTGTCGAGCCGGAAGACGAACACGGTAGCTCCTCACTGCTTTCCTAGTACCATAGTAAAGCAGTAAATCGACGGTCAAGAGAGCCCTGGTCGGCGCGGTGGTGCGGTGGTGCGGTGGTGCGGTGGTGCGGTGCGGTTCGGCCATCAGCGCACAAGTCATCCGGTACCGGCGACCAGTTCCCGGGAACACGGGGCAATGCGCGGCACCGCCGGTGGTCCGGCGTGGTGCGGTCGCCCGGTTCCCCGGCTCACGTAGAGTCGACCGTGCTTTACCCACGTCTCCTCGAACGAGAATGCGAGACCCCGCCCGTGGAATACTCCGAGGTGCTCCGCCGGCGCCGGATGGTCCGCCACTTCTCCGACCGGCCGGTTGCCGCCGACGCCGTGGAGCGGGTCCTCGCCAGTGCGCTGCGGGCCCCGTCGGGCGGGTTCAGCCAGGGGTGGGCCTTCCTGGCGCTGAGCGAACCGGAGGACCGGCGGGCGTTCTGGGAGACGGTCCCGAACGCGGTCGCGCAAGCGCCCGAGCTGACCCCCGCGCCGATCGTGATCGTCCCGCTCTCGCACGAGAAGTCCTACACGGACCGGTACTCCCAGCCGGACAAGACCGGGGACTTCACGGGTTTCTCCGTGCCGTACTGGCACATCGACGCGGGCATGGCCTCACTGCTGATGCTGCTCACCGCGGTCGACGAAGGACTCGACGCCCTGTTCTTCACCATCGGAGTTTTTGAAATCCCCGGTTTCCTCGACCGGTTCGGGATTCCCGTGGACTACACGCCCATCGGCGCCATCGCCGTCGGCTACCGGGCGACGGACCTGCCGCCGCAGGTCGGCCGCATCGCGGAACGCCGCCTCGGTACCGACAAGGTCGTCCACCGGGGCCGCTGGGGAACGCACTGGCCGGCGCGGTGATACACCGCCGGGGCACACCGGTGGTGTGTCGGGGATGCGGCTGGTGATGCCCGTGTAGCCGAGGGTGGGGCCGTGGTGTGGCTCGAACGTGAGCGCAAGGTGCAGGTAGATCGGTGCTGGTGGCCGGGTACGGGGGTGCGGTCGAAAGACCGTCCGGTCAGCCTGTGCCGGATTTGCGGCCCGACACCGGCCCGCCGGTGGACAGCGCGGCCGGCGGTGTCCCCGCGCGACGTCCCGGTCCCACCAATGTGGTCTGGCGCGCCGTACGTCGTCGGTGTCTCGTCTCTGGGAGAATCAGATGATCACCGATATACGAGACTGCAACAAACCGAATGAAAACGCGCGCCTTGGCCTGTAAAGTCCCTGGTCAAGAAGTGTGCTCCCCGCGCGAGCGGGGGTGGTCCCGGGGTTCCGGGGTCCGCGAGCATCGGCACGGCGTGCTCCCCGCGCGAGCGGGGGTGGTCCCACCGCGGCGGCGAGCATGGCGAGCACGACCCGGTGCTCCCCGCGCGAGCGGGGGTGGTCCGGCCGCGCAGCACGCCTCTGCGGTGGACGGTCTGTGCTCCCCGCGCGAGCGGGGGTGGTCCCGCGAACACCTACCTCTGGGACTCCGACCACAGGTGCTCCCCGCGCGAGCGGGGGTGGTCCTGGTCTGCGCCCACTCCAGCGTGTACGGCCGCTGTGCTCCCCGCGCGAGCGGGGGTGGTCCGCGAGCGATCGCCTCGGCGGGGGTGGCCTCGCCGTGCTCCCCGCGCGAGCGGGGGTGGTCCCGGGCCGCCCGCACCACCCCGGATGCAGCCGGGGTGCTCCCCTCGCGAGCGGGGGTGGTCCCGCTCCTCGACGAGGACACGAGCAGAGTTCCGCACTCGGGGTGTCCTCCTCGCAGAAAACGACCTGGTGGGGAACGCGCACGTAGTCGGCGAGTGCGACCCGCACGGCACCGGTCGCGACGTCCCAGATCCGGACGGTGTCGTCGGAGTGCGCCGAGACGAGCAGCGACGGGCCATCGTCGAACCCGACCACTGTCGAACCAGGTCTCGGTCCGACTCGACCAGGCAGGACCCGACCGATCGTCAACTCCCGGGGATCTCGCCGGTGAGGCTGTTGTACGGGTGGGTGGTGCCGTCGCACGCTGGAGTTCTCGAGCAGTGATCAGTCCGCGCTGACGTCGACGACGGTGGCCGGTGGGAGTCCGGTGCCGAGCACGGCGACCGGCCCGCGCCGCGCGCCGATGTCCCAGACCAGGACGGCGGGGTGCTCCGGCAGGACCGCCGCGAGGGTGTCGTGGGCCTGCGCCGCGTGCCCGGCGAGTACCAACTCCGGGCGCTCTCCTCCGGTGAACACGTCCGGTGGTGCGCGGTCGCGGCTCGTTCGGCGAGGCAGGTGGCGCGGAGGACGTGGGTCGCGCCGAGGATGGGCGCCGCGAGCAACTCGTCAGCGGCCTCGCGATCTCGAACGGCGCGTTGCCGGATCTCGCGATCCCCATTCACCCGCAGTAACAGCGCTGGACGGTCGCGGGACGCCGAGTTCTACCTATCCGGTTAGTCGATTGGAGCGGGCGCACGGCTACACTGGACGCATGACGCGAGATGCCCAGGCGACCCGACGGCGGCTGCTCGACGCCGCCGCGGACGAGTTCTCGGAGTACGGGATCGCGGGTGCGCGGGTGGAGCGGATCGCGTTGGCGTCCAAGAGCAACAAGGCGCAGATCTACCACTACTTCGGCAGCAAGGAGCGGCTGTTCGACGCGGTGATGAACGACATCGTCGGCCGCACCGCGAACAGCGTCCCGATCACGGTGGACGACCTGCCGGGGTACGCCGGCCGCTTGTTCGACGTCTACGAGGACGACCCTCGGATCGCCCGGTTGGCCACCTGGTACCGGCTCGAACGCACCGGTGAACCAACACAGCTCGACGTGCTCTCCGAAACGCTCAAGGACGAACTCACCCAGATCCGCGCCGCGCAGAGAGCCGGTGCCCTCTCCCGGCGGTACCGACCGGCCGACCTGCTGAACCTGGTGCTGCACATGAGCTTCCTGTGGACCTTCGTGTTCCCGGAACTCCAGGGGCAGTTCGTCAAGACGTCACGGGTTCACCGGCGACGCGTGCTGGTCGACTCGGTCGCGGCGCTGCTGCGACCGGAACCGGCGCCGGCCGGGGTGCACGGTCCGTAGGAGGTCCTGCGGCTGTGCGGTGCTCCCGTCCGGCGCCCGTCCGCGCCGCTCCGCGGCGGTTCCCGTGCGACGGGGTCGGCGCGGGGTCAGAGGTCGAACCGGGTGCCGGTGAGGTGTTCGCTCTCCCGCCACAGCCGTGCACCTTCGGCGAGGTCGTCGGCGCCGCGGGGCAGGCGGAGGCGCCGGGGCGTGCCCGAGGTCTGGTCCCGACCCGCCGGACCGTAGAAGCCGCCGGCGGTGACGTCGGGGTGGGTGGCCGCGTACAGCGAGGGCCAGGCCGCGCCCTCGGGTGATCCCATGGCGACGCGGCGGGTGAGCGCGATGACGCCGCGGGTGAGCAGGCCCTGGTTGTGCCGTTGCAGGTTGGTCATCGCCGCGCCGGGGTGCACCGCGACCGGGAGGATGCCGGTGCCGTCGAGTCGGCGGGCCAGTTCGGCGGTGAACACGACGTTGGCGCGCTTGGACTTCGCGTAGGCCCGCATCGCGCCGTAGCGCCGCTCGCTCATCAGGTCGTCCAGCCGGCCGATCCGCCAGTTCGCGGCCACGGCGCTGACGGTGACGACGCGGGCGGCCGGTGCGCGCCGCAGCGCGGGCAGCAGTCCGGCGGTCAGGGCGAAGTGCCCGAGGTGGTTCGTGCCGAAGGTCAGCTCGAACCCGTCGGTGGTGGTCCGCCGCTCGGGGATGTTCATCACGCCGGCGTTGTTGACCAGCAGGTCGATCCTCCGCGACGCCGTGCCGCGGGTCGTCGAGGCGATCGACGCCAGTGATCCCAGGTCCAGCACGGCGGTCTCGACGGCCGCGGCGGGGTGGCCGTCGCGCAGTTCGGCGGCGGCGCGGTCCAGCCTGTCCTGGTCGCGGCCGGCGAGGACGACCTCGGCGCCGTGGCGCACGAGCACCCGGGCGGTCTCCAGGCCGATGCCGCTGTTGCCGCCGGTGATGAAGGCGGTGCGGCCGGTCAGGTCGCCGATCAGGTCCGGGGTCCAGTGGCCGGTGGGGTGGTGCCGGGGCGGGGTTGCGGTGTTCACGGGACTACTCCAGTCGGTGGCGGTGAGGGGAGGGGTGTTCGGCGTGGTGGGTCAGGGGTGCAGCACAGCGGTGACCGCCGGGACGGCGACCGCCGCGTCGCGCAGGCCGAGTTCTGCGGCGCGGGGTCGCAGCGCGGGGTCGAGGGCTTCGCGGATGATCTCCTCCGATCCCTCGCCGCCGGTGATCCGGACGACCCGCAGACCGCCTGCCTCCAGCTCGTCGAGCGCGGCCTCCTCGACGGTGTTGGACAGGTTCGGCGTCGGCATCCCGATGTAGACGATCGCGTCCAAGCCCTTCTCCGCGACCAGGGCGGCGGAGAAGGAGGTGCGCGGCGCGTCCGTGTAGTGCCGTCCGCCGATCTCCACGGTGGGCAGGAATCCCGGAACCGCGGCGGAGGACGCGACGGCGGCAGCCAGGGCGACGCCGTCCGTGCTTTTCCACAGGACGGTCTCACCGGTCTCGGCGTTCACCGACGTGGGGCGGAAGTCCAGCGCGGGCCAGTCGGGACCGGGCAGCATGGTGGACACGTAGCCCACGAAGTCGGCTCCGGAGATGGGCGTGCGCGCCTTCATCGCCAACTCGCCGACCCGGCGGCCGCGTTCCTCGATGGTCCCCTCGGTGGCGCCCAGCGCCGCGATGATCTCCGGCGGGATCGCGGTCATCCCCTCGCCGGCGGGCAGGGGTGCCGTGGCGACCTCGCCCCTGCGTTCCCGCTCGACGAGCCCGGCGAGGTCGAGCCCGGCGCTGAAGTAGCTGCCCGCGAGCGCACCCGCGGAGGTGCCGACCACGACGTCGACGGCCGCCGGGGTCAACCCGGCCTCGGCAAGACCCGAGAGGACCCCGGTCTGCCAGGCGATACCGGTTTCCCCGCCGCCGCCGAGCACGACGCCCACCCTCGGACGCCCGGCGACCTGCGCCACCGCGTCGCCGGGCGCCGCCTGGTCCGCGGCGGTCGACGAGCAGCCCGTGACCAGTGCCGCCGTGACCGCGAGTACCGCGGCGGTGGACCGCAACCGGGAGTTCCCGCTCATCTTCGCTCTCTCTTCCCTCGGCACAACCGGCCGGCTCTCTACTGACCGGTTGGTTGGAAACCTAAACGGCGGACACGCGATAGTCAACTGTCCGGTTAGTTAGCTGTCCTCAACCGCGACCGGCAAGGAACGGGCCCGCCCCTGAGCTGGTGTTTTGCCGGACCAGTATCATCCAACCGGTTAGTGAGGTAAGTTCGCCGTCATGGCACGAGACGCGGAGGCCACTCGGCGGAGGCTGCTCACCGCCGCTGCCGACGAGTTCGCCGCCCACGGCATCGCCGGTGCCCGCGTCGACCGGATAGCCACCGCCGCGGGCAGCAGCAAGGCGCAGATCTACCACTACTTCGGCAGCAAGGAGCGGCTCTTCGACGCCGTCCTGGTCGGCGTCGTCAGCCGGGCCGTCACCGAGGTGCCGATCGACGTCGACGACCTGCCCGCCTACGCCGGCAGGCTGTTCGACCACTACGAGGACGACCCGCGGATCGCCCGCCTGGCGATCTGGTGCAGTGTGGAACGGGCGGTCCGGGCGGAGCGGCTCGACGCGCTCTCCACGGCCGTCGAGGACGAGCTGTCCCTGATCCGACGCGCCCAGGCGACGGGTTCGCTGACTTCGACCCGGCAGGCGGTCGACCTGCTCAACCTCGTGCTGCACATGTCGTTGCTCTGGGCCCTCGTCCTCCCGGAACTCGAAGACCGGATCTCGCGCACCTCACGAGCACACCGGCGGCAGGTGATCACCGACGCGGTCGCGACGATGCTCGTCCCGACCTGAGGGGGAAGGCTTCCGGTCGGCGCGGCGAGCCCGTCGCGGTGCCGGGCGGCTTCGGCGAACGCACCCGGTCTCAGTCCTCGGGATTGCCGCTCCACCAGCCGAGCACGTGGCCGATGTGGTCGGTCAGCAGCGCTTCCGCCCCGCGCCCGTCCCCGGCCTCCAGGAGGTCGACCAGGCTGTGGTGCTCCGCCGCCGACCTGGCCAGTTCGGTCGTGCCGACCATGCCGGCCAGCCCCACCATGCGGGTCTGCTGGCGCAGGTCCGCCACGATCGCGACGAGCCTGCGGTTGCCGTGCAGCTCCAGCAGGCGCAGGTGGAAGTCCAGGTCGGCGGCCAGGTAGGCGGCCAGATCAGCCGCCGCGGCGGCGTCCACTATCGCCTGGGCCTTGACCCGCAGCCCGGCCACCGCCGAGGGCTGCACCGTCCTGGCGATCTCGCGCATCGGCGGCGCCTCCAGCTGCTGGCGCAGCCGCACGATCTCCCAGAGGTCCTGCTCACCGACCTCGGTGATCCGGAAACCCTTGTTGCGCACCACATCGACGAACCCGCGCTTCTGGAGGTTGAGCATGGCTTCCCGCACGGGCGTGGCGGAGACCCCGAAACGGGCGGCCAACGTCGGCGCGGTGACCAGGGTCCCCGGTGCCAGCTCCCCCGAGACGATGGCTGCGGCGACCGCGTCCTCCACCGTGCCGCGCAGGCTCGCGCCCGCGGCGACCGGGCTGATGGTCGACGGCCTCACCTCTGCGGCCTCCCCCTGTCGTGGGCGCGTGCGCCTCGTGGTGCCATGTCACACAGCACCGAACCCTACCGGCAAGGGGCGGTCGGGAGCGCGGTGCCCGCCCCGTCAGAACTCGAAACCCGCCGGGTACGGGTCGGTCGGGTCGAGCAGGTACTGCCCCACGCCGGTGATCCAGGCGCGGCCGGTGACGGTCGGCACCACCGCGGGCCGCCCGCCGACGGTCGTCTCGGCCACCAGGCGACCGGTGAACCGGCTGCCGATGAAGGACTCGTTGACGAAGTCCCGCCCCAGCGGCAGCTCGCCGCGCGCGTGCAGCTCGGCCATCCGCGCGGACGTGCCGGTGCCGCACGGCGAGCGGTCGAACCAGCCGGGGTGGATGGCCATGGCGTGCCGCGAGAGCCGCGCGTCCGAGCCCGGCGCGAGGAACTCCACGTGGTGGCAGTGGTCGACGCCCTCGATCTCCGGGTGTTCCGGCGGCGCGGAGGCGTTGACGGCGTCCATGATCGCCAACCCGGCGGCGAGGATGTCGCCCTTCCGGGCGCGGTCGAACGGCAGCCCGACCTGGTCGAGGTCGACCACCGCGTAGAAGTTGCCGCCGAACGCCAGGCTGTAGCGGACCGCGCCGAGCCCCGGCACCTCCACCACCTCGTCGAGGCGGTCGCAGTACGACGGGACGTTGCGCAGGGTCACGCTGTCGGCGTGCCCGTCGCGGACCGCCACCTCGACCTCCACCAGCCCGGCCGGGGTGTCCAGCCGGATCGTGGTCACCGGCTCGGTCACCTCGACCATGCCGGTCTCGACCAGGACCGTGGCGACCCCGATCGTGCCGTGCCCGCACATCGGCAGGCAGCCGGACACCTCGATGTAGAGCACGCCGAAGTCCGCGTCGGGGCGCGTGGGCGGCTGGAGGATCGCGCCGCTCATCGCCGAGTGGCCGCGCGGCTCGTTGACCAGCAACCGCCGCACGTGGTCGAGGTGCTCGACGAAGTGCAGCCGTCGCTCGTTCATGGTGGCGCCGGGGACGACGCCGACGCCACCGGTCACCACGCGGGTCGGCATCCCCTCGGTGTGCGAGTCGACGGCGGAGAACATCCGCGACGCGCGCACCTCAGACCACCTCGACGGCGCGCAGCGCCTCGATGCCGGTGACGGCCCGGCGCAGGTCCGCGCGCACCCGCGTGGCGTGCTCGGCGGTGAGCGGGCCGCGCGGCGGGCGGCACGGTCCGCCGTAGCGGCCGACCTCGTCCATGCAGAGCTTGATGGCCTGCACGAACTCGGTACGCGAGTCCCAGCGGAACAACGCGACGAGGCGTTCGTACAGCTGCCTGGCCTCGGTGAGGCGGCCCGCGAGCATGTGCTCGTAGAGGGTGACGGACTCGGCGGGGAAGACGTTGGGGAAGCCCGCGAACCAGCCGACGGCGCCGTCGGCCACCAGCTCGAAGAGCACATCGTCGGCGCCGGCGACCACGTCGATGTCGCACAGCTCGGCGATCTCGAAGACCCTGCGCACGTCGCCGCTGAACTCCTTGACGGCGCGGACGTTGGGCAGCCCGGCGATCTCGGCGACCAGTTCCGGCACGAGGTCGACCTTGGTGTCGACCGGGTTGTTGTAGATCATGACGGGCAGACCGACCTCGTCGATCCTGGTGTAGTGCTCGACGACCTGCGCGCGGTCGGCCCGGTACATCGTCGGCGGCAGGGCGAGCAGGCCGTGGGCGCCGTCCTCGGCGGCCAGCTCCGCCCAGTGCCTGGCCTGGTGCCAGCCGGGACCGTGCACGCCCGCCACGACGACGCCGCGGTCACCGACCGCCTCGACGGCGACCCTGACGACCTCGCGGCGCTCGGCGTCGGTCAGCGCGGAGTACTCCCCGAGCGAGCCGTTGGCGCCGATGCCGTCGCAGCCGTTGGCCATCAGCCAGTCGCAGTGCTCGGCGTAGCGGTCGTAGTCGACCTCCAGGCCGGCGGGCGCGGCGGGGTTCTCCTTGAACGGCAGGGCGGTGGCGACGACGACGCCGCGCAGGGACGGCGGTCCGGAACTCATGGGACGTCCTCTCGGTTGCCGGTGCGGTTGTGGTCGGCCAGCTCACCGAGGCGCAGCGGCACGGCGATGGGCCGGTTGGCGGTGCGACCCGGGTCGAGCACGCCGGCGAGCAGGTCCTCGACGGCCGGGCCGCAGGTGCGGCCCTGGCACAGGCCGAGGCCGGCGCGGGTGGTGAGCTTGAGCGAGCGCAGCCCCCTGGACCGGGTCGCCCCGGCGGCCCGGCGGAGGGTTCCGGCGGTGACGTCCTCGCAGCGGCAGACCACGGTGGCGTCGTCCAGCCAGGACCGCCAGCCCGGTCCGGTGGCGTGGGCGGCGGAGAGCCGGGTGGCGAACTCGCGGAAGACCGCGCGGCGGCGCAGTGCGGCGGGCGCGGGCTCTCCCCCGGCGGCGACGGCCCCGGCCACCAGGCCCTCGGCCAGCGCCAGGTCGACACCGCCGACACCGCCCAGCTCGCCCGCGGCGAGGACGCCGGGCACGGAGGTCCGCTGCCGGTGGTCGACCTCGACGGCGCCGTCCCCGCCGAGCGCGCAGCCCGCCGTGATGGCGAGTTCGGCGCGCGGCAGGAAACCGTGGCCGACGCACACGGCGTCGACCTCGACCCGCCGCCCGGTGCCGGCGACCGGCGACCAGTCGGGGTTCAGCCGGGCGACGGTGACGGCCTCGACGCGGTCGGCGCCGTGGGCGGCGACGACGGCCGCGCCCGACCGGTAGGGGATGCGGTGGGCGGCGAGCACCCGCAGGTAGCCCGCCAGCTCGACGGCCTTGCCGCCGGTGGCGGCCAGTCGCCACGGCTCGGCGCCCCAGCCCCGCACCAGCCGCGCGGGGCCGGACGCCTCGACCACGCCGACGACCCGCGCGCCGACGCCGACCAGGCCGGCCGCGACGGGCAGCAGGAACGGGCCGGAGCCCGCGACGAGGACGCGGCGGCCGACGGCCACCCGCTCGCCCTTGGCCAGCGCCTGCGCGGCGCCCGCGGTGACGACGCCGGGCAGGTCCCAGCCGGGGAACGGCAGGGTCCGCTCCTGCGCGCCGGTGGCGAGCACGAGCGCCGCGGGGTCGAAGGCGCGGTGGGCGCGGGTCTGCCCGTCGACCTCGCCGATGAGGGCGTGCACGAGCGGGGGCCTGCCGTCGCGGCGGTCGACGGACCACACGTGGGCGTTCGTGACGACCTCGCAGCCGGGGTCGCGCAGCAGGGCGGCGCGCAGGTCCGAGAAGCGCGGCCGGCCGCGGTGCCGCTCCCCGGGGTCGGCGTGCCGGCCGGGCGGGTGCCGCCAGTACTGGCCGCCGACGTCGTCGTCCGCTTCGAGGAGGACGACCCGCTCCGCGCCGTGGCGGCGGGCGGTGAGCGCGGCGGCCATCCCGGCGGGTCCGCCGCCGACCACCAGGACGTCAGGCACGGTCGTCCTCCTGGAGCTCGACGCGGTCGCCGTCGGCCGCGCGGCGGCGGCAGGCGCGCACGTCGCGCAGGCCGTTGACGGTGACGACGCAGTCGAAGCAGGTGCCGATGCCGCAGAACACGCCCCGGGGGCGGCCCGTGCGGGTGCGGCGCCAGGAGGTGCGGCCGGTGGCCAGCAGGAGCGCGGCGATGCTCTGGCCCGCGACGCCCCGGACGGGGGTCCCGTCGACCTCGATGTGGATCTGCGTCATCAGGCGGCCCTTCCGAGGTGCGGGAGCAGGGTCGGGCGGTCCAGGCGGAACTCGTCGGCCAGCGGGTCCCGCCCGCCGCGCAGGACCTGGTCGCGCAGGATCTCGGCGGTGGCCAGGCTCAGGCCGATGCCCGCCCCCTCGTGGCCGGTGGCGTGCCACAGGCCGGGCAGCCGGTGGTCGGGGCCGATCACGGGCAGGTGGTCGGGGACGAACGGGCGGAAGCCGCCGTAGGCGCGCATGACCTGGGCGTCGGCGAGGAAGGGGAACAGCAGCAGCGCCTTGGCGGCGAGGGCGGAGAGCACCCCGGTCCCGATCCGCTCGTCGAACCCGCGCCGCTCGCGGGAGGAGCCGATGAGGACGGTGCCCGCCGCCGTCGACTCGACCACGCCGGAGACCCGCAGGTCGGCCGCGTCGGAGCCGACCGCGCCCACGTAGTCGGCGTCGTAGACCTTGTGCCGCACCCGCCGGGGCATCCGGGAGGTGACCAGCACGGTGCCCCGGCGGGGCGCGACCGGCAGCACGACCCCCAGCCGCCGCGCGACCGCGCCGGACCAGGGACCGGCGGCGAGCACGACCGCGTCGGCGGGCAGCACGCCGGCCGTGGTCACGACCCCGACCACCCTGCCCCCGTCGAGCACCGATCCGGTGACCTCGACGCCCTGGAGCACCCCGGCGCCGTGGCGGCGGGCGGCGGCGAGCAGCGCCTCGGTGGCGATGACGGGCTGCACCTGCATGTCCTCGGGGTAGAACACGGCGGCGGTGTGGTGCGGGGTGAGGTCGGGTTCGAGTTCGCGGACGCGGTCGCCCCCGATCGCCTCGGCCCGGACCCCGACGGCGCGGTGGGCGGCGGCGAACCCCCGGAGCGCCGCGGCGCCCGCCTCGGTGGTGGCGACGACGAGGCCGCCCTTGCGCTCCAGCTCCAGGTTCGGGAAGTCGGGGGGCAACTCGTCGCGCAGCTCGTCCTCGAGGCGCAGCCAGCAGGCGAGCGAGCGCTGCGCCAGTCGGAGCTCGGCACCGGGCTCCTTGTCGGAGACCAGCAGGTTCCCCTCGCCACTGGCGGAGGTGCCGCCGGCGCTGGGGCCGCGCTCGACGACGGTGACCGCGCAGCCCTCGCGGGCCAACGCGCGGGCGATCGCCGAACCGACGATGCCCGCGCCCACCACGACTACCCGGAGGGAGGGGGACACGTCAGTACCATGTCACATGGCACAGGGCTTGAGAAGTGGTCCGATGCGGTGGCCGCCCGTCGACGGCGAGGGTGCGGAACCGACCGGGGCCGCATGACGCGCCACCAGGAACAAAGACTTGCGAGGTGAGTGCGGGAACCCCCGTTCGGCCGTCTTGACGGTTCGCGTCGAGAACCACTAACGTTCGCGTCAAGCATTTCGCAAATTTTTCACGAACAGCTCCTGCGGAAACTTCCACGCGGGCCGGTGCGCACATCGGGCTCCTCTGTTCGAATACCTCGACACACGGTTCGTCATCTCCTGGGGGAATGGATGCGGCTTGTCAAAGCAATCGCGGTGACCGCTGCCTCGATACTGCTCGCGACCTCGCAGACCACGGCTTCCGCAGAGCCGGTTCCACCTCCGGAAATCACCACCTCCACCGACGAGAAGGCATCGGACACAACCGCGTCCATCGCCCCCGAGCAGCGGGCGGCCATTCTCGGAAAATCGTGGGAGCAGTCGCGCGACCGCGTGGTCGTGGGCAGCGGCGACAGCAACGGATTTCACCTGATGACCGCCGACGCCACCACCGGTTATCGTTGGGTGACCACAGCCACGCTGATCGAGCCGGCCTTCGAGACCGACGCCTGGATCGGCAACGTGTGCGTTACCGGCTCCGGTACGCGCGCGGTCGTCGTCTACGCGCCCCGCACCTTCACCAACCGCGCCGACCTGGCCGACCGCGGTGGCTTCGTCGCCGTCGTCGACCTCCCCACCGGCGCGGTGCGGAAGCTGCCGTTGCAGGTCAGCCTCGCGTACTTCAACCCCGGGTGCGGCCAGGGCGAGACCGCCGTGCTGACCCAGGGCACCGGCGAGGACCTCGACCGCACCCGGATCTTCGAACTCGACACCGACACCGGCCGGCTCGCCACGCCGATCGTCGTGCCCGGCCAGCTCACCTCGCCGGTGCCGACCCCCCACGGCATCGTCGCGGCCGACTCGGGCGCGCTCGTCCGGGTCGAGCGGAACGGCGAGCGCCGCGTCCTCGCGCCCGCGGTCGGCGTGCCGTTCCGCGTGGCCGCCGACGCCGACGGCGGTGTGGTGTTCATGCAGCAGGAGGAGGGCGACACCGCCTCGGTCCGGCGTGCGGTGGTCGCCGCGCGTGGCGTGGCCGAGGTCGAGACGCTCGCCACCGGCGGCCTGATGGACGTGAGCGTCACCAGCGGGCGGGGCGGCAGGGTGTTCGTGACCGGCCGCAAGACCACCGCGGTCGCCACCACCCCGCCCAACGTCGCGATCGTCGACATCACGACCGGCGCCACCCCTTCCCTCGACGGAGAGGTCGCGGTGACCTCCGTCAAGCGCGTCCACGCCGTCGACCCGAGGGCGCCGCGGGTCGACCCGCTGACCCCGCAACAGGTGGAGATCACCGCGAAGTCCCTCGTGACCGGTGCGGAGTTCACCCTCGCCGCGCTCGCGAAGGGGTCGGAGAACGAGGGGTCGGCGCTGAGCCCCGCGCTGGTCGAGGCCCGCGGTGACGACCTGGCCACCCGCGCCCTCGACGACGATCCCGCGGACGGCGACACCCGGTACTGCTCGGTCGCCCGCAACGACCCCCGCAACCAGGCGGTGCAGCCCAAGCCGAGGCAGGTGGAGTGGGCCGTCGACCAGGCGATCACCAACTCGCTCACCGTGTCGCGGCCGGCGAACTGGAAGAACCTGGGAATGCCGGCCTACACTCCCCAGGGGCTGTTCCCGCCGCGCGCGCTCACCGGCGGCGGCAGGGTTCCGGCACAGGTGATGCTCGGCATCACCGCACAGGAGTCGAACATGTGGCAGGCCGCCCGCTTCGCGGTGCCCGGCGTGACCGCGAACCCGCTGATCGGCAACTACTTCGGCATCGACTACTACAACGACAACTCCGGTGACGACTGGACGATCAACTGGGCCGACGCCGACTGCGGCTACGGCATCACCCAGATGACCGACGGGATGCGGTTGGCCGGCAAGACCAAACCGGGCGAGGTCGCCCTGCCGTACGACTCCCAGCGAGCCGTGGCGCTGGACTTCGCCGCGAACGTGGCGGCGGGCCTGCGCGTCCTCCAGGACAAGTGGAACCAGACCCGGGGCGCCAACCTCGTGGTCAACAACGGCGACCCGGCGCGGATCGAGAACTGGTTCTTCGCGGTGTGGGCGTACAACTCCGGTTTCCACCCCCAGTCCACCGCCGGCCAGAACGACGGGGCCTGGGGCGTCGGTTGGCTGAACAACCCGGTCAACCCGCGCTACCCGGCCAACCGGACGCCGTTCCTCGACGCCTCCTACGAGGACGCGGCCCACCCGCAGGACTGGCCGTACCCGGAGAAGGTGATGGGCTGGGCCGGTCACCCCATCGAGCTCATCGAGACCCCGGGCACGCTCGTCGCCGGCTACCGGCCGGCGTGGTGGCTCACCGAAACCGACCGCTGGCTGGTCAAGCCGCCGGTCAACCAGTTCTGCGACAGCAGCAACAACTGCGAGCCGGGCGCCCGGCACACCCCGAACGACCCCGAGGTGATCGGCGAGCCGGCCGGGCCGTGCGCGCACCGCAACGCCGCGGGCAGGTTCGACCTGAAGTGCTGGTACCACGCGTCCAACACCTGGAAGTCGAACTGCGCGACCACCTGCGGCAACGAGCTGCTGCGCTTCGAACCCGGCTACGCCTACCAGGACGACGCCACCAGCTACCCACCGGTGTGCTCGAACAGCGGACTGCCCGGCAACGCGCTCGTCGTGGACAACATCCCGCAGTCGGTGCCGGCGGTCCGGCCGGGGTGCACGAGGTCGGTGAGCAACGGCACCTTCCGGTTCTCCTTCAGCGCGGCGTCGAACGGCACCTACCCGGGCAAGATCGACGTGCACCAGCTCGGCGCGGCCTACGGGGCGCACTTCTGGATGAGCAACACCCACCGCGACACCGCCCGGCGGGCGGTCGGGACGTGGCGGCTGGACCGCACGCACAACGGCCCGATGCGGCTCATGGCGCACGTCCCCGACCCGGGTGCCCGGACCCGCTCGGCCAACTACGAGGTCAACGCCGTGCGCGGCGGTGGCAGCCGGGTGGTCGACCAGGGCGTCGGCAGCGGCAACCGCTGGGTGAACATCGGCACGTTCATGTTCGACGGCGTCACCCCGACGGTCAGCCTCGGGAACGTCACCCCCGACGGCGACGGCAGCCAGCGGATCGCGTGGGACGCCATGGCGTTCATCCCGGTGCCCGGCACGTTCAAGGAGGAGAGCGTCGAGTCCGTGGCGGTGTTCGACGAGGACCAGAACATCGACACGGAGGCGCCCAGCTCCTGGCTGGCGGGTCCGCTCGCGAACCGGCAGTCGCTGCACGACTGGGGCAACTCGTCGAGTTCGAAGATCCTCGGGCTCGGCAGCTGCGCCGGCTCGCCCACGTCGGGCTGCGTGCCGGCGAACCTGCGGACCGCGATGACCGGCTGGCGCAACCAGGTGACCACGGCGGGCACCGATCCCACCAACCACCCGGACGGCACCAGCCTGGGCACGTGGATCGGCTTCGCCCAGCCGTACACCGACCGGCCCACGACGGACCAGCGGCCGGGGCACTTCGACAACGACGACCGCATCAAGATCCGGACCAAGGCCACGGTGACCTTCGTCGTCGGACCGGACGGCAGGATCGTCACCGGCAGCGAGTACGCCGTGTACGAGCACCGCACCGGCAACACGCACCTGCCGAAGTTCTTCATGGACTTCATGCGGGCGATCAACTCCGACTACGGCATCGCGCCGCCGGACCTGAGCTACACCATCCAGGACCTCAACACCCACAACGGCGTGTCGACCAGGGCCACCCCGACGTCCACGGGCATCCTGCCGGGCAGGGCCTACGCCTACGCCGGCAAGAAGCCGGTCCCGGTGGACTCGACCGGCGCGCCGTCGACGGACAACGCGGTCTGCGTCGCGGCGATCACGGTGTCCGGCGGGTCCATCGGCTACCGCCCGATGCTCGGCAACTCCGGCCCGGTGGACAACATGGAGGCGTGGGTGAACCGGCTGGAGGGCGACTCCCGCGTGCCGGACGACGTCGCCGACCTGGCGGAATCGGTCCGGGAGATGTTCTTCGACGACGGTGTGCTCGTCGGCGCCGAGTCCAGCATCTTCACCCAGGCCCCGCCGATCTGGCAGGAGCTCAACTTCAAGGCGTGCGCCGACGGTTCCATCCAGAAGGTCGTGGACCGGCCACTGCTCCGGGCGAGTTGGATGCCCGACCAGTACCTGTACCACAACGGCAGGGCGATGAACCTGAACGGCGGGTTCTCCAACAGCAACCAGCCGGTCTGGCGCGGTGACTTCAAGAAGTTCAGCGCGCTGCCCGACCCGAACCAGACGTTCCCGCTGTGGCCGAACCCGTACGGGCCGTGCGACGCCGCGACGGACAGGTCGGGCAACCCCTGGAACATCACGGCGGCACCGCCCCAGGACCCGGGAACCAACCCCGCCAGGGCGCACTTCTGCCTGGACCGGAACCTGGCCACCGACCCGTCGCACAGTTGGGGCCAGTGAGCCGCGCATGGTCGTCATCGCACTGCTGGTGCTCATCGCCGTCGCGTCCGTGGCGATCGCGGCGCTGAGGATAGGGGGCCCGCGAACGAGGGCGGCGTTCCTCCTGCTGCACGTGGTGGTGTCGGTGGTGTTGATCGCCGTCCTCGACGGACCGCGGAACCTGTGGATCATCACCCTGGGACCGGGTTTGCTCGTGGCGGCGGTCCGCCTGGTCACCACGCTGGTCCGCCCGGGACGGGATCGGAGGGCGTCCGGCAGGTCGCGGTAGTCCTCGGCCGACGAACGCCCCGTTAGCGGCGCGGGAAGGACGAGCGCGAATTCGGAGGAGTCGCGACGGTGGCGTTCACCCCGTGGCGCGCCCGGTTCTGGCGGCGCAGGTCGACGGCCACGACGACGATCGCCGCGCACAGGAACAGGCAGGACACCGCGGTGGCCCGGTCGAGTGCGTCGCGGTGCAGCCGGGCGGGGGCGTCGGCCAGTGTGGAGCCCGCGCCGTAGATCGTCGAGTAGTACGCCATCGACGCGGTCGCGACACCGGTGCTGTTGCTGACGCGCTGGCCGAGTTGGCCGATCGCGCCCGCCGCGCTGCCCTGTGCGGGCGGGACGTCCACGAGGGTCATGGAGTGGTTGGGCGAGACCACCAGCCCGCCGCCGAGCCCCTGCACGAGTTGCAGCGCCGGGATGACCGCCAGCACGGCCGCGGTGGACAGGTCCGAGTGCGCCAACGCCACCGTGCCCAGGGTGCCGGCGAGCACCAGGAGCATGCCCGTGCCGGTCAGCAGCCGGCCGAGCCTGGTCACGTACCGGCCGCCGAGCCAGGCGCCCAGCACGGACGTGGCCGACGACGGCAGCACCACCAGGCCCGCCAGGAAGGGTGTGACGCCGCGGGCTTCCTGGAGGTAGACGGTCAGCGCGAGCGCGACGCCCGGCCCGGCGGCGAACCAGGTGAGGGAGACGAGCACGCCGTTGCGGAACGACGGGATGCGCAGCAGGGCCGGGTCGATCACGCCGGAGCGGCCTGCCGCGACGCGTCGCCGTGACCGGGTCGCGAACAGCGCCGCGAGCACGACCGCCGGGATCAGCGCGAGCCACCGCGCGCCGACGTCGGACGGGCGACCGGTGGTGAGGATGAACGGCGTCAGCAACGCGACCAGGGCGAGGCTGCCCAGCGCCAAACCGACCACGTCGATGTCCGGCGTGCGCCGCCCACCCTGGTCACGACCGACGGCGGGCAGCAGGGTGCGCACCGCGACGAGCAGGGCGATGCCCACCGGGACGTTCATCACGAACACGCCTCGCCAGCCCAGCAGCGGTGTGGTGACCAGCAGCCCGCCCAGGCTCGGGCCGAGCGCGGTCGCCAGGCTCACGCACATGCCGTAGACGCCGAACGCCCTGCCGCGTTCGGCCGCGGGGAACAGTTGCTGGACGATGCCCATCACCTGGGGCATGAGCAGTCCGGCGGCGACACCGAGCAGGGCGCGGCCCGTGATGACGAAGCCCGCGGTCGGCGCGACCGCGCACAGCACGCCGGCGGCCAGGTAGAGGTAGGTGCCCGCGTAGGCGAGCGCGAGTCGCCCGCCCGCGTCGCCGATGCGGCCCGCGGGGACCAGGGTGATGGCGAAGCAGACGACGTAGGCGGCCTGGATCAGCTGGATGCCCGCCGGTCCGGGCCGCAGGGCGCGCTCGATCGCGGGCACGGCGATCGACACCTTGTGGATGTCGAGCAGCAGGAAGCCGGCGGTGGTGCCGCACAGCAGCAGCACGGCCCGGCGGTTGACGACGGTGGTGGGCATGGCGGGACCGCACGACGGCGGCGCGACCGCTGATCGCGCCGCCGTGCGACGGCGTCCTCACGCCTCCTGGAGGATCTTGCCGGAGTCGACGAGCGCGCCGAACTCGTTGCCCGGGTCGATCAAGCCCCAGCTGGCCACCCAGTCCAGGGTCCGGTTGAAGTGGTCCTCCGGGTACGGGCCGGGGTGGACGTAGCGCAGCCGACCCGTCTTGAAGTCCTCCGGCACCAGCTCGGCGACCGGCGCCGCCTGCCTGATGAAGTGCTTCAGGTGCGGGCGGATGTCTTCGTGGATGCGGTCGACACCCCGCGTCACGGCCCGGTTGATCCTGGTGAAGGTCTCGGCGTCGAGGGAGTCGTTGGCGACTTCCGCACCGTAGTAGTGCGCCTCGGCGAGCACCTTGTAGCCCTGCTTCTCGGCGACGGTGATCCACGGCTCCATCACCGCGACGGCGTCGATGTCGCCGTCGCGCAGCGCCTCGAAGCGCTCCTTGCCCTTGATGCCGACCAGGTTGATGTCGTCGCGTCGCAGGAAGCCCTCCAGGGTCTGGAGCACCAGGTAGTGCGAGCCGTGGTGGAAGTTCACGCCGACCCGGACGCCGGCCAGGTCGCCGGGGACGTTGTACGGGGAGTCGGGGCGGACGATGATCGCCTGGCTGGCGACCGCGGCCCGGCGGGCCACCACCCTGCCGTTGACCTGGCTGTCCTGGGAGCGGCGCAGCTGGCCCCACTCGCAGGCGTTGTACAGCTGCGACGCGCCGGCCTCGAACAGCTTGAAGCTGCTGAACGACGAGACCTTGCGCGGGTCCTCGATGAACCGCAGCCCGGTTTCGTCGGAGGGCCGGTTGCGGATGAGTTCGACGTCCAGCCCCTCGTCGGTGAAGTAGCCCTCCTCCTCGGCCACGTAGTACGGCAGGTAGAAGACGGCGCTGGTCGCCTCGATCTTGATCTTCGGCATGAGATGTCCCCAAGTGCGTGCACTAGAACTTTCACGGTGGATGCCACCACACACTAGGTTTTTTGAGTGCTTTACCGTAGAAGTTTCATATAGCGGGACGCTATCCACTACGGGCGACGACAGCTCTACGGTTCTGGCACGCGCCGCCCGCGGGCGGCGCACGGGAGTTCCAGACGAGAGTGGGTCACCAACGATGAAGCGGCACCTCCGCGACGCGACCGGGCGCGTCCGGTCTTCCCGGGGCGCCAGCGCGGCGCTCGCCCTGTTGACGTCGGCCGGTCTCGTGCTCTCCGGCTGCGCCGCAGCCGGCGGCGGCGTGCGGGACGTGAGCAGCACGCCCGTCAGGGGCGGCGTGCTGAAGTACCGGGCCGCCGGGGGCGGCAAGTCGCTCGACCCCGCCACCACGACCGGCTACGGCCTGGCCGTGCCGCTGCGCGGCCTGGTCGACTCCCTGGTGTTCAACAACCCGGACGGCACGTTCGCACCGTGGCTCGCCACGAAGTGGGAGGTCAACGCCAACGCCACCAGGTACGCGTTCACGCTGCGCCAGGACGTCACGTTCAGCAACGGCGAGGAGTTCGACGCCGCCGCCGTCCGGAAGAGCTACCAGGCCCTGCGCGACGGCGGCGCCAAGTACGCCGTCGCCAACCAGTGGATCGGCGCGCTCGCGCAGATCACCACGCCCGACCCCTACACCGTCGTGTTCGACCTCGCCAAGCCGAACTCGTCGTTCCTCCAGGCGGTGTCCAGCACCGTGCTCGGCGTCGTGGCGCCCGCCACCGCCGCGCTGCCGTTCGAGAAGCGCCAGGAAGGTCTCGGCATCATCGGCTCCGGGCCGTTCGTGGCCGACGAGAGCCGGGGCGAGGAGGGCTACACGCTGGTCCGCCGGGACGACTACGCCTGGGCGCCGGAGCCCGCGGCGAACCGGGGAGCGCCGTACCTCGACAGGATCGAGGTGCACAACATCCAGGACAACAGCATCGCCGCGGCCGAGCTGCGCTCCGGCGGTCTCGACCTGCTGCACAACACCGAACCGGCGGACAAGACCGAGTTCTCCACCAGCCGGGAGATCACCATCCGGCGGGAACCGCTGCCGGGTTCGGCCCTCGGGTTCGCGGCCAACACCGAGGTCCCCGGCCTGGACGACGTGCGGGTCCGCCGCGCGCTGGCGCTGGCCGTCGACCGGGGCGCGGTGCTCAAGCGCGCCTCGGCGATCGACATCGCGCCCAAGGGCGCCTACACCGCGAGCAACCCGTACTTCACCGACCAGTCCGACAAGATCAGGACCGACGTCGCGGCGGCGGAACGCCTGCTCGACGAGGCGGGCTGGCGGCGGGACGCGGACGGCGTGCGGGCCAAGGCCGGCGCGCGGTTGTCCTTCGAGCTGGTCTACAGCCCGTCCACGGTCTCGCACGAGCCGAACATCGCCGTGGTGCAGTCGCAGTGGAGGGCCATCGGCGTCGAGCTGAAGTTCGGCAGCCTCACCCAGGCGGAGCTCAACCAGCGCCTGCAATCCGGCAACTACGCGTTCTCCTGGGGCTCGGGCACCCGGCCCGACGCCGACGTGCTGCGCTCCACCTACGCCGGCCTGGACGAGGAGCTGGACGAGGTCTTCGACCAGATCCTGGCCGAGCCCGACATCGCCGCGCGCAAGGCGCTCGCCGGCCGGGCCTCGGAGATCGTCCTCGACGAGGCGTACTACATCCCCCTCTACGACTTCATCCAGCCGCTCGCCCACCGCAACAGCACGCACCTGCCGCTGCTGGAGGCCACCCACATCCCGTGGCTCGGCGACGCCTGGACCGACCAGCGGTGACCGGGCAGGAGACCGTCACCGGCGGTCCACGACCCGTGGGGAGCCGACGATGAGCGAACCGGTCCCGTCCACCCGCACCGGTGCCGCGCGCGACCTCGGCCGCGTCGTGGCGGCCAAGCTCGCGCACGCCGTCGCGGTGATCTTCGCGGCGTACTCCGCGTCCTTCTTCCTGCTGTTCGTGCTGCCGGGTGACGCCGTGCTGGCCCGCGTCGGCACCACCGACACCATCGGCTCGGCCGACGTCGCCGACCTCGACCTGGACCTGCTCCGGGACGAGATCGGCCTGTCCGACAGCCTGTGGACCCAGTACCTCGACGGCCTGGCCGGGCTCGTGCGCGGCGACCTCGGCCGGTCGCTGATCACCGAGCAGCCGGTCACGGTCCTGCTCGGCGAGGTGCTGCCGAACACGATCACGCTGGCCCTCGCGTCACTGGCGCTCTCGGTGCCGCTCGGCTTCCTGCTGGCCGTGCTCGCCGTCAACCCCCGCGCGCGGGCGGTCCGCTCGCTGGCCTCGCTGGTCCCGTCGGCCTACGTGAGCCTGCCGGTGTTCTGGGTCGGCGTCCTGTTCATCTACTTCTTCTCCCTGACCCTGGGTTGGTTCCCGTCCAACGGCAGCCAGGGGTTCGCCTCGCTGGTGCTGCCCACGGCGGTGTTGGCGCTGCTCGGCGCCGCGCAGTTCGCCCAGGTGCTGATCAGCGGCCTGCGCACCGAGCTGGGCGCCACCTACGCGGCGGTCACCGCGCCCGCCAAGGGCGCGGGCCGCTTCCACACCCTCTACCGGCACTGCCTGCGCAACGCGTCGTTCCCGTTCCTGGCGGTGTTCGGCCTGCGGGTCGGGCAGCTGCTCGGGGGCACGGTCGTGGTCGAGGTCGTGTTCTCCCGCGTCGGGCTCGGCAGGCTGATGGTCGACTCGGTCAAGGCCGTCGACCTGACCGTCGTGCTCGGCCTGGTCGTGGTGCTGGCGGTCGCCTACGTGGCCGTCAACGCCCTGGTCGACATCGGGTACGTGCTGCTCGACCCACGTCTGCGCCGCCGTGCGGCGAACGCCGTCGCACAGGAGGTCCGGGCGTGACCGACACCATCGCCACCGCCGTCGTCGAACCCGTCCCCACCCTGCCGGGCACGTCCGCCCCGGTCCGGCGGCGGCGTCGGCGGCGGGTCCGTGAGCTGCACGTCCTGCTGGCGCTGTTCGCGTTCCTGGTGCTGGTCGCGCTCTTCCCGGGCCTGGTGACCTGGCACGACCCGTACGAGCTGGACGGACTGCCGTTCACCGCGCCGAACGGCGACTTCTGGTTCGGCACCGACGAGATCGGCCGCGACCTGTTCTCCCGGGTGGTGCACGGCCTGCGGATCTCGCTGTTCTCCTCGCTGCTCGCGGTCGTCGTGGCACTGGGGGTCGGCGTGGTGGTCGGCGTGCTGTCCGGGCTGCGGCCCGGTGGCCTGCTCGACCGCGGGCTCGGCATCCTCACCGAGGCGGTCATGGCCATCCCGGGCGTGCTGCTCGCCCTGGCGGTGATCACCACCTACGGGCGCGGCGCGTTCGTGGCGGCGATCGCCATCGGCGTCGGCGAGGCCACCGGGTTCGCCCGGCTGATCCGCGGCTGCGTGGTCCGCTCCGGCACGCTGACCTACGTCGAGGCGGCCCGCACGTGCGGCGCCGGTCCGCTGAGGGTGATCACCCGGCACGTGGTCCCGAGCATCCTGCACCCCGTGCTGTCCTACACCGCGCTGCACTTCGGCCTGGCCATGCTCGCCATCGGCTCGCTGAGCTACCTCGGCTTCGGCGAGGCCCCGCCGTCGGCGGAGTGGGGCGTGCTGATCGCGGGAGGCCAGAAGTACCTGGCGCACGCCTGGTGGGTCGCCATCGTCCCCGGCCTCGCGCTGACCTCCGTGGTCGTGCTGCTCAGCCGCATCGCCTACCTGTTCCAGGGAGACCGCGCATGACACCGCTCGTCCGCATCACCGACCTCACCGTCACCTACCGGCACGCGCGCGACGACACCGCGGACACCGCGCTGGACTCGGTCTCCCTGGACGTCCCCGAGGGCCAGGTGACCGCGGTGATCGGCGAGTCCGGCTCCGGCAAGAGCACCCTCGCGCACGCCGTCGTGCGCCTGTTGCCGCACAACGGCCACATCGCCGGCGGTCGCGTCGAGTTCGCCGGCGAGGACGTGCTCCGGCGCCGCGACGAGGACTTCCGCGCCCTGCGCGGCAGGCACATCGGGTTCGTGCCGCAGGACCCGATCGCCTCGCTCAACCCGACCAGGACGGTCGGCGCGCAACTGCGCGAGGCGTTCACGCTGGCCCGCTCCACCCTGTCACCGGACGAGGTCGGCGCGCGCATCCGGCAGGACCTGCACGACCTGGGGTTCGACGACCCGGACGCGGTGACGGGGCGCTACCCGCACGAGTTGTCCGGCGGCATGCGCCAACGGGTGCTGGTGGCCATCGCGTTCTCGCAGCGCCCCGAACTGGTGATCGCCGACGAGCCGACGAGCGCGCTGGACGTGCTGGTCGGCCGCGAGGTGCTGCGCGCCATCCACACCGCCCGCGCCAAGCACGGCACCACGGTCGTGCTCATCACCCACGACCTCGCCCTGGCCGGCCGCAACGCCCAGACGGCGGTCGTGCTGCACCGCGGCGAGGTCGTCGAGTCCGGCCCGATCGACGACGTCTTCGCCAACCCGCGGCACGACTACACCCGCGCCCTGCTGGCCAGTTCCCCACGGCTGTCGCGCGGCCGCGTGCTCAGCGTCGCGGAGGTCCACCTGCGGCGGCCGAACCAGGCGGTGGCGGACGAGGCGGTGGCGGACGAGGCGGTGGCGGACGAGGCCGCCGCACCACCGGTGATCGAGCTGGTCTCGGTGGCCAAGCGGTTCGGCACCGCGAGGCGCGGCACCCAGGCCGTGGACGACGTCTCCCTCGTCGTACCGCGCGGCACGACGTTCGCGCTGGTCGGCGAGTCCGGCTCGGGCAAGACGACCACCAGCAGGCTGATCCTCGGCCTGGAACGCCCGGACCGCGGTGTGGTGCGGGTGCTCGGCCGCGACGTGCCGTCCCTGCGGCGCGCCGAACTGCGCGCGCTGCGCCGTGACGTACAGGTGGTGTACCAGAGCCCGTTCGAGTCGCTCAACCCCCGGCTGTCCCTGCGCGACATCATCGGCGAGCCGCTGGCCTCCTTCCGGATCGGCACCCGCGCCGAACGCCGCGCCCGCGTGCGCGAACTCCTCGACCTGGTGCGCCTGCCGCAGTCCTACGAGGACCGCAAGCCGGACGAGCTGTCCGGCGGCCAACGGCAGCGCGTGGCCATCGCCAGGGCACTGGCGCCGCGCCCCGAGCTCCTCGTCCTGGACGAGCCGGTGTCCGCCCTGGACGCCACCGTCCAGGCACGGGTCCTGGACCTGCTCGTCGAGCTCCAGCGCGAGCTGAACCTGACCTACTTCCTGGTCACCCACGACCTCGCGGTGGTCGCGGACGTCGCCGCGCACGTCGCGGTCATGCGGTCCGGGCGCATCGTGGAGCACGGGCCCACGTCGGAGGTGGTCCTGACGCCGCGGCACGACTACACGCAGGCGCTGCTGGCCGGGTGAACCCCGCTCAACCGGCCGCGGTCAACCGATCGGGGCGGGCACCACCGCGCGGATGTCCACGTCCAGCACGGTCGACACGGCGGGCAGCACCCGGCACCCCGCGCGGTACTGCTCCAACAACAGCTCGACGTCCGGCTCGGCCAACCCGTCCACCGCCACCTCGACCAGCACCCGGCCCACCTTGAGCCGGTTCGGGGTGTAGCGCGACGTGCGGGCGCGCACGTTCACGGCCCGCGTGCCGGGGTCGTCCGCGTCGGGGTCGCCCTCGGCGCGCAGCACGTTGAGGAGGTTGACCACGAGCGCGGAGACCAGCAGGTCGAGCGGACCGGGCGCCCGGCCGGGACCACCCGAGGCCACCGAGCCGTCGGCGAGCAGCTCGAACGCCGGACCGCGCACGGCGAAACGCCCGCCGACGTCGGTCGTGCAGCCGGTGATGGCGCTGATGTAGTCGTACCCGGTCATCTGCCCTCCGAGAGCGCGAGGTCGCGCGTCCAGTGTGCGCCAACCACCCCTTCGGACCGGAGCCGTACCGCTATGTGGACACCGCGGACCCGGTCACCGCTTGGCCAGCTCCGCGGCGAAGATCACCGAGGCTTTCTTCAGCACCTCGATCTCCTCCCCCATCGCCCCGATCCGGACGTGCGCGGACTCCAGTTCCGCCTCCAGCTCGGCGATGCGTGCCAGCAGCCGCTCCCGCGGCGCCTGCCGCAGCTTGGCCGCCTCGCCCACGCTGAACATCCCGTCGTCCAGCCGCTTCACCCAGATCCGCAGGGACTGCTCGCCGACCTCGAACTCCTCGGCCACCTCGCGCAGGATCGACCGGTTGCCCGGCTCCGCCTGACGGCGCTCGACGACGCGGCGGACAGCGGCGTTGCGCACCTCGTCGCTGTACTTCCGCTCGAACACCATGACCGCCCTTCCGCCAGCACCGTCCCGACACAGCGTAACGACTGTTCGCGCTCGCCAGCCCATCCAGGGCGCGCTCGTCCGGCGCCCGGCACCGACGGTGCGCGGATCGGCACGTCCTCCGCCCGCGGGCGTCGACGCGCGACGGGTCCCGAAGGCGGGAGTCGTCGGTGCTCGAACGCCCGGACGTCGGCCAGGTCGATGTGCGAGGGGCGTGACCTCGACAGGGTCGAGGCAGGGGCGGGGCCGCCCTTTCGGCCCATCCGCCCTCTGCGGTTGTGACTGTGCGTCGCTTGGTGTTGCCGCGTTGGAGTGACCCTCTTCACCGGCGTGTGGTTCGCGGAGGTGGTCGTTGGTTTCGGACGTGCCGGTGCCCGGGTGTGGCGGAGGCCCAGCCCGCAGCGGGCGCCGCGGACGTGGACGCCGCCGCGGCGGCACTGCCGGCAGGTCCACTTCGGCGTCCTGCACGGACGTCAGCTGTTCGCGAGATCCTGCCCCAGGAGTTGTCCCGCGCGCTCGATGCAGCGCATCCGAGCGGGAGAGAAGTCGTACGGCATCTTGGTGAACGCCTCGAAGGCGCTCATCTGCGTTTCGTGCTCCTCGTCCAGGTCGCCGTGGATCTCGAAGAGCTCCTCCTCGGCCCTGTCCAGCCCGGTGGCCTCGACGACCCGTTCCAGGGCCTTGTGGTGGGCGTACCGCTGTCTGGCGAGTTCTTCGACACGCGGGTCATCGGGCTCGACGCTGTCGTCGAGGGCGGCCTCAGCCGCGTTGAGACGGTCTTCCTCGGCCCGCAGGCCGGGGTGGGTGGCCAGCACGATGAACGAACTGGCCTGGACGGCGGCACCCAGCGGGCCGAAGATCCGTTCCGTGACCAGCAGGGCGTCCACATCGGAGGGACGCAGCGCGCCGGGGGGCAGGTGGCCGAGCCGATCCGTCACCAGGTCCGACAGCAGCCCCAGTGGACTGCCCACGGCCCGCAGGCGCTGAACGGCCACGCGTTGACGTCTGATCTCGGCCTCCTGAGCGGCCAGCGTTTCCTCCAGCCCAACCAGGTTCTCCTCGATGTCCCGGGTTTCGTCGAACGCCGCCCGCATGTCGTCGAGCCTGATGCCGGCCTCCGCCATCTTGCGAATCCACAGCAGGCGGATCATGTCGTCGTAGCCGTAGCGGCGGCGGCCGTCCCCTCCGCGCTCGGGCTCACGAAGCAGACCGATCTGGTGGTAGTGGCGGATGGCGCGCGGGGTCGTTCCGGCGAAGGCGGCGGCATCACCGATCTTGACCTGGCGGGGAGACGTGAAGGAGAGGTGCATCGCGGACGGAGCCTTTCGTGCTGTGGTGCCTCCAAGAACAGCACATGCCGCTACGGCAGGTGCAACACGGCGCTCAGGTCCCACCGGCAGCCGCGCTGGGTACACGGGGACACGGCGGTCCACCTGAAGACCCTGGTCATGGACTTCGGACGTTCGGCGGGCAGGTTCGTGGTCCGGCGCCACGGATACAAGAAGTCACCGGTCAACCCGACTGCGAGCACGGTTCCTCGCATTGCGAGTCCGACCGGCCGGCCGCGACATTCCCCGCGCCGAAGACGCCCCCAGTGCTGGCTACTGGCCGAACTGCCGCCTGGTGAGCCCGAGCCCACCGACTACAGGATGTCCACCCTCCCCGCCGACATCCGGTTGCGAGATCTGGTGCGGCCGGTCAAGATCCGCTGGCGCGCGGGCACGATCGGTCACCGATATACGAGACTGGAACAAACCGAATGAAAACGCGCACTTCGGCCTGTAAAGTCCCTGGTCAAGAAGTGTGCTCCCCGCGTGAGCGGGGGTGGTCCCAAGGCGTTGCGGAAGTCGGCCGGTCCGATCGTGTGCTCCCCGCGTGAGCGGGGGTGGTCCGTGCGTGCACCGTGCGGACCGGGGGCGCGCGATGTGCTCCCCGCGTGAGCGGGGGTGGTCCGTCGCCCAGCTCCCCCCCGCCGGCCGACGACCCGTGCTCCCCGCGTGAGCGGGGGTGGTCCGCGGGGACACCGTGCCTCGGCTGTCCTCCAGCCGTGCTCCCCGCGTGAGCGGGGGTGGTCCGACCCAAAAGCCCGCCAGCACCGCGCCAGCACCGTGCTCCCCGCGTGAGCGGGGGTGGTCCGTTCTCCGAGTTGACCCCGGCGCTGGCCGGCTTGTGCTCCCCGCGTGAGCGGGGGTGGTCCGGACGCCCTGTTCACCTCCAAACGTGCCCGTAAGTGCTCCCCGCGTGAGCGGGGGTGGTCCCCCCGACCTCATCCACGCGGGCGCGTGGCTGAAGTGCTCCCCGCGTGAGCGGGGGTGGTCCGTAGTCCAGCGGCCGGGGATCACTGGCGTAGAGGTGCTTCCCGCGCAAGCGGGGATGGTCCTCCTCCAGGTCACCCGCCGCACACATCGTGTATGTGCTCCCCGCGCAAGCGGGGATGGTCCGTCGTTCGCGCCGTCGATGTCGGCGCGGTTGAGGTGCTCCCCGCACGAGCGGGGATGGTCCGCCGATCGTGTGGACCGAAGAGCACGTGACCCAGTGCTCCCCGCGCGAGCGGGGGTGGTCCGTTCTACTCTGACCTGTTCGACGTGATTAGTGCGTGCTCCCCGCGCGAGCGGGGGTGGTCCGGCGGCCGTGGCGGAGGCGCTGCGCGAAGGCGTGTGCTCCCCGCGCAAGCGGGGGTGGTCCGGCGGCGGCGGGCTGTGCGGCGGCCAACAGCCAGTGGTCCCACGATATTGCGGTGCCCAATGTGAGGACCGGTCCAACGCCGATGGCGGACAGAGCAGTTGCCACACGGGCGCGGTCCCGCAAAACCGCGCCCGGGAATCACCCCCTGGCAACCGCGACGGTGATCCCCACGGCGTTGCCCACCGTGCCGGGGAAGCCGCCGTCCAGGTCGTCCACCAGGGTCAACGAGCCCGCCAGGGTGTCGTGCGCGACGAACTCCCGGTGGGCGCGGACGGCCTCCCGCACCTCCCGCGGCGCCCCGACCACCAGGGCGATCCGGTCGGACACCTCCAGGTCGGCGTCGCGTCGGGCCTGCTGGACCACGCGGACCACATCTCGGGCGATGCCCTCCGCCTCCAGCTCCGGGGTGCTCGCGGTGTCGAGGGCGATGGTCACGCCGCGCTGCGACTCCACGACCCAGCCCGTGCGGGGCACCTCGGTCACCAGCACGTCCTCGGCGCCGAGCGCGAGGGCCTCGCCGTCCAGGGGCACCGTGAACGACCCGGTGTCGCGCAGGCTCGCCACCACCGCCCCCGGGTCCTCGGCGGTGATCACGTCGGCCACCCGCTGGGTCCGCTTGCCGAACCGCCTGCCCAACTCGCGGAAGTTCGCCTTGACCCGCACGTCCACGACCTCGCTCGCCGCGTCGAGCGGCTGGATGACCTTGACGTTCAGCTCGTCACCGACGTCGTCGAGCAGGTCCCGGGTCACCGCGGCGCCCGGCGGCAGGCCGACCAGCGCGCGGGGCCAGTGGCCGGCGCACCCGGATGCCGGACGCCTTGCGGGCCGCGCGGCCGGCCTCGGCCACCGCGCGCGCGGTCGCGACCGCCCCGGGCAGGGCCGGGTCGACCAGCTCCCCGTCCGATCCCGGCCAGGGGGCCAGGTGCGCCGAGTCGGCCGCCGCCGGGTTGCCGGGGGCGGACGACCCGCTGCCACACCTCCTCGGTGATGAACGGCACGATCGGTGCGAGCAGCCTGGTCAGGACGTCGAGGGTCTCGTAGAGGGTGGCCAGGGCGTCCTGGTCGCCCTCCCAGAACCGCTGCCGCGACCGGCGCACGTACCAGTTCGACAGGTCGTCGACGAAGTCGGCGAGCAGCCGGCCCGCGCGCGGTGTCGTAGGCGTCCATCCGCTCCCCCACCTCGGCGACCAGCGCGTGCGCCTCCGACAGGATCCAGCGGTTCAGGACGGGTCGCCCGGCGACCGGGCGGGCCGTCTTCCGGCGCCCACGTCGTGCCCGCCGCGTAGAGCGAGAAGAACGACGCGGTGTTCCAGTAGGTCAGCAGGACCTTCCGCACGATCTCGTCCAGCGGCGCCGGCCCTACCCGGCGCGACGACCACGGCGAACCGGAGCACGCCATGAACCAGCGCAGCGCGTCCGCGCCGTGCGCGTCCATCAGCGGGATCGGCTCCAGGGTGTTGCCGAGGTGCTTGCTCATCTTGCGGCCGTCCTCGGCCAGGATGTGGCCGAGGCAGACCACGTTCTCGTAGGCGGACCTGCCGAACACCAGCGTGCCGATCGCCATCAGCGTGTAGAACCAGCCGCGGGTCTGGTCGATCGCCTCGCAGATGTACTGCGCGGGGTAGGTCTTCCCGAACGCCTCGACGCTCCCCGGCAGGTGCGGGTAGCCCAGCGACGCGAACGGCATGGCGCCCGAGTCGTACCAGGCGTCGACGACCTCGGGGACGCGGGTCGCGGTTCCGCCGCACGCCGGGCAGGCGAAGGTGATCGCGTCCACGTACGGGCGGTGCGGGTCCAGCCCGGAGAGGTCCCGGCCGGCCAGGCGCCCCAGCTCGGCACGCGAGTCGACCGCCGTGACGTGACCGCCGGGACAGCGCCACAGCGGCAGCGGGGTCCCCCGGTGGCGGGACCGCGACAGCGCCCAGTCGACGTTGTTCTCCAGCCAGTCGCCGTAGCGGCCGTGCTTGATGTGCCCGGGGAACCAGTTCGTCCGCTCGTTCTCCCGCAGGAGTTCCCCGCGCACGTCCGTGGTGCGGATGTACCACGACGGCTGCGCGTAGTGGATCAGCGGCGTGTGGCAGCGCCAGCAGTGCGGGTACGGGTGCTCGAACTCCTCGTGGCGGAACAGGGTCCCGTTCCTCTTCAGCTCCTCGACCAGGATCGGGTCGGCCGCCTTGAAGAACACGCCGCCCACCAGCGGCACGTCGTCGAGGAACCGGCCGTCGGGCGCGATGGGGTTGACCAGCGGCAGCCCGTTCGCCCGGCACACCGCGAGGTCGTCCGCGCCGAAAGCGGGGGCCTGGTGCACCAGGCCGGTGCCGTCGGTGGTGGTGACGTAGTCGGCCGGCACCACGACGTGCGCGTCCGGGATCTCGACCAGGTCGAACGGCCGCCGGTAGCGCAGGCCGGCCAACTCCGCGCCGGCCGCGGTGGCGAGCACCTCCGCGTCCGCGCCGAGCACGGCCTCCACGCGCGCCCCGGCGACCACGAAGGTCCCCTCGGCGGTCCGGGCGACGACGTAGGGGACCTCGGGGTGCACCGCGACCGCCGTGTTGGACACCAGCGTCCACGGCGTGGTGGTCCAGATCAGCAGTTCGGCGCCCTCGACTCCCGCGACCGGCGCGTCCAGCGGGAAGCGCACGTACACCGAGGGATCGGTGACCGTCTCGTAGCCCTGCGCGACCTCGTGGTCGGACAGGGTCGTGCCGTCCTTGGCGCGGTAGGGGGCGACGCGGAAGTCCTCACCGACTCGCGGCAGCGGTCGTTGAACCCGGCGATCCCGATCTTCTCGATGTCGGGTTTGCCGGACGGCCCCAGTTCCTTCTCCACCGCCAGCTCGACGGGCAGGCCGTGGCAGTCCCAGCCGGCCCGGCGCGGCACCGAGCAACCCCTCATCGTCCGGTAGCGCGGGAAGACGTCCTTGAAGACGCGCGCTTCGACGTGGTGGGCGCCGGGCGTCGGTGCGACCACCCGCACGGGGACGAAGCGCCCGGGTGCCCGGAACTCCGCGGTACCACCCCGCTTGCGCCCGGCGGGCCGGGTGCCTCTCGGTTCAGCCGCGTGACGTGCGGACGACGTCCGGTTCTACTGGGGCGGGGTCGCCCGTTCTTCCGGAGGCTCCCCGGTGATGCCGGATCCACGCCTGTGCCGCGGACTCCAACGCGTCGAGGATCGCGGCGGGTCCCGGACGCGCCGGGCGGGCGCATCCGGTACCGGTTGCCCCCGCGCGGGCAGGGGCGGTCCTTCGTGCGCACCGCGGTGCGCACCGCTGTGCGCACCGCGAGTCCGCCCGGCGCCGTGGTCGGCGGCCCCCCGGCGCAGGGACCGGAAGGCCGCCTCTCACGGCCGGGCACCGTGCGCGAGTGCCGGTGCCCGGCACCCGCGGCCCGGCCGACCGGAACTCAGGGCGTCGTGATGGGAGAGTTCGGCCGGCCGGGCCGCGGGGGTCACGGTGCGGTGTAGCCCAGGGTGTAGTCGCCGCTGCCGGCGTAGGCGAGGACCCGGTAGGTGTAGAGCCCCGCGCCACCGGTGTAGGTGATGGTCTCGGAATTGCCGGGCGTGGTGCCCTGCGCGACCGTCACCCACGTGACGTTGTTCCACCTGAGCAGGTAGACGTCGAAGTCCGTGCCCGCGGGGCCGCACAGCGTCGCCCGGTGCGTGCCCGCGCCCGCCGAGAAGTACGTGCCGTTGGGCTCGTAGGTGCTGCCCCCGCTGGTCAGCCTGCCCGTCTCGGTGTTCGGGTGGGTGCCGCAGCCACCGCCGCCGTCCTGGGTGACCACCCACCGGAAGGACGCCGAGTCCGACTTGCCCGCGGCGTCGGTCGCGGTGACGACGACGTTGCTCGTCGCGGCGGCGGTCGGGGTGCCGCCGACCAGGCCGGTGGAGGCGTCGAGCGACAGGCCGGCGGGCAGGCCCTGGGCCGACCACCGGTAGGGCGACGTGCCGCCGGAGGCCCGCAGTTGCAGGTTCACCGCGGTGCCGACCCTGGCCGTCTGGTCGCCCGGCTCGGCCACCACGGGTTCGTTCGGCGTGCTGTCGTTGAGATAACCGGTGTAGAGGAGCAGGTTCGGCGACCCGGTGCCGATCCCGGACAGCTTGCCGCTGCTCGCGTTGTTCACCAGCGCGTCCCGGACCTGCTGCGGCGTGGCGCCCGGGGTCGCGCCCAGGTGCAGGGCCGCGGCGCCCGCGACGTGCGGGGAGGCCATCGACGTCCCGGTGATGGTGTTGGTGGCCGTGTCACCGGTGTGCCAGGCGGACAGGATGTTGGTGCCCGGCGCCCAGATGTCCAGGCAGCGGCCGAAGTTGCTCGTGCCGGACTTGGTGTCGGAGTTGGTGCTGTTGCCGACCGTGATGGCCTCCGGCGTGCGGGCGGGGGTGAAGCCGCAGGCGTCGGAGTTGTCGTTGCCACCCGCCAGGACGTAGGTCACGCCGGAGGAGATCGACCTGCGGACCGCGTTCTCCAGGGTCGTCTGGGTACCGCTGCCGCCGAGGCTCATGTTGACCACGGCGGGCTTGGCGGCGTTCGCCGTGACCCAGTCGATGGCCCGGATGACGGTGTCCCACGGGCCGCTGCCCTGGCAGTCCAGCACGCGGACCGGGACGATCCGCGCCTTCTTCGCCACGCCGTAGGTCGTGCCCGCCGCCGAACCGGCGACGTGCGTGCCGTGGCCGTTGCAGTCAGCGGGGTTGCTGTCGTTGTCGATGTAGTCCGGGCCCGCGCTGATCCGGCCGCTGAAGTCGCGGTGGGTCATGCGCGCGCCGGTGTCGAGGACGTAGACGGTCACGCCCTCGCCGCCGTTGGCGGGGTAGGTGAAGGACTGGTTCAGCGGCCGGTCCCGCTGGTCGGTGCGGTCCAGGCCCCACGGCGGGTTGGTCTGGGTGTCGGCGATGCGGGCCGTGGTGACCTGCTCGACGTAGTCCACCCGCGGGTCGGCGGCCAGCCTGCGGGCCTGCCGCTGGCCCATCACCACCGAGAAGCCGCGCAGGACGTGCTCGTAGGTGTGCTTGACCTCGCCGCCGTAGGTGTTGGCCAGGCCGGTCGCGCTCGCGGAGACCGCGCCGGTCTGGTCCTTGAGCTTGACGATGTAGCGATCGGCGACGGCGCCGGGACCGCCTTCACCGAGGATGGTGACCTCGGCCGCGGTGGCGGGCGAGGCGGTCGCGGTCAGACCGGCGATGGTCAGCGCGGCCAGCGCCACGCCGAGGCATCTGCCCCGGCGCGAGGATGCAGGGTTCATTCTCATGTTCTCCGTTGAACTGAAGACAACGCCCGCCGAGGACGATAACCCCGTTCCCGCGAATCCCAGTGGCCACTTTGCGCCACCGGCGACAACTGGCCAAAGCGGTGCTAACGTCCACCGGCCATGGACGTCCTGTTGGAGCCGCTCGGCCTCGGGGCCGTCGAGAGCGCGCTCTACCTCGTGCTCATCGACAACCCGCAGACCTCGGTGTCCGAGCTGGCGGCGCTGACCGGGGACCCGGCGGCCCGGCTGCGCCGCCCGCTGGCCCGGCTGATCGACAGCGGACTGGTCACCCGCCTGGCGGGCACCCCGGCCCGCTACCTGCCCGCGCCGCCCGAGGTGGCGGTGGACGCGCTCGTCCTGCGGCGCAGGCAGGACCTGGAGGCCCTGCGCGCCGCCGCGCGCGACCTCGGCAAGCGCCTCGACATCGCACCCACCGGCCGCACGTCCGAGCTGATCGAGCTGGTCGACGGCCAGGCCGCGATCCGCCGCCAGCTCGCCCGCATCCAGCTCGGCGCGGAATCCGAGGTGTGCATCGTCGACTGCCCGCCGTACATGAGCGGGCACCCCGAGGTGAACCCGCCGGAGATGCAGGCACTGGCCCGCGGCGTCCGCTACCGCGCGATCTACCACGCGCCCTCGATCGCCGAGCACCACCGCTCCGAGGAGATCCTGCGCTCCATCGCGGAGGGCGAGCAGGCCCGCGCCCTGCCGGACATCCGGATGAAGATGATCATCGCGGACGGCCGGGTGGCGATGCTCCCGCTCAGCTTCAGGGAAGCCGAGACCGGCGTCCGCATCCTCGTCCACCCGTCACCGCTGCTGAGCACCATCACCGCCTGCTTCGACATGCTGTGGGAGCGCGCGACCCCCATCGGTCCGGAGCCCGACGCCGAGCTGAGCGACCTCGACCGGCAGATCCTGCTGATGCTCGCCTCGGGCATGAAGGACAAGGCGATCTCCCGCGCCCTGGACCTCGCCGACCGGACCCTGACCCGCAGGCTCACCAGCCTGATGACCGCGCTCAACGCGACGACCCGCTTCCAGGCCGCCCTCCAGGCGTCCCGGCGCGGCTGGATCTGACGAGACCGGGGTCGTCGGGGCCGGCTCGGGCGTACCCGTCGTCCCAACGCCGAACTCCTGCCACCGCGGCTCACTCGACCGAGCCCGCACCGGTCCGGCGGCTCCGCCGTCCTCGCCGGCCGTGGTCGTGCCGAGGAGCGGTTTCTCCGGCCTCCACGTGCTCAGGTCAGCGGACGCCGCCGACCGGAGCGCACGGGGCGCATCTCAGCCGTCCCGGTTCGGGAACCGGGACGGGGTCCCGGACGACCACCTGTACACGGGCCTTCCACGTTGAGCCCGAACGCGGGACGGCAGCGGGGATCGGGCGAGGAACCCGGTCCCCGCCGCCCAGCACGACACGCCGCCGGTTCACGTCACCACACACTTCCGGAGGCACCTGTGGGGCCAGTGACGTCGTTGCCGCACGAACCGGAGGTCGACTGCTGCGAGCCGGTCGTCGACAGGGCCGCAGGCGTCCTCGTGCCGCGATCGCCCGACACCACGACCTGCCGGATTCCCGGCCCCGACTCCCCGGTGCTCGGTCCGGTCCTGATCCGCGCCGGCATCGGCATCGTCGACCAGGGGCCGGCCGATGCCGAGATCCAGGTCGGGCCTGGTGGTCACGTCGGGCTTGCGGACGGCCGGCGAACCCACCTGCCCGACGTCACGGCCGTGTTCCGGTGGGCGCTGGCGCTGCCCGCCGGACCACACGCGATCCGGCGGGCCGACCCCGCCGACGTCGCCGCCGCGCCGGCCTCGGCATCGAGCACCGGCCCCTGCTCGGCCCTTGACGACGACCACAACGGCGAACTGCTGCGCTCGTTCCACGACGACCCCGACGCCCTGGCCGAGGCCGTGCGACGGGTCGGCGCGAAGTTCGGCACGACGGAGGCGCGGGTGGCCGCCTCGACCCTGCAGTTCCTCGTCGCGGCCGGGCTGTGGTCGGTGGCTCTCGGCGCGGTGGCCTCCCGTGGGGTCGTGCCCGACCTGGACCGACTGCGCTACCGCATCGGCGAGGACGCCTCCGTGCGACTGGCCCTGCCCGAGCCCGGCGGCTGGACCACCACCGGCGATCACGCACCGCTGCTGCTGCGCGCCGTGGTCGAGGAGCACCTGGAACCGTTCCACACCGGGTTGCGCGCCGTGGCCAAGGTCGCCGCCGGGGTGCTGCGGGGCAACGCCGCCGCGGCCCTGCGCAGCGCCCTGCGACCGCTGCCCGCCGATCTCCGCGACCTCGGCGACCGCCTGCTGGCCGCGCCGTCCCTGCGCGGCGAGCTGTCGCTCGACGGCACCCGCCGCAGCTGCTGCCTGTTCTACCGCACGCCCACCGGCCACACGTGCCGCGCCTGCCCGCTCGTCGGCGCCGCCGTCACCAGGCACCGGGGACACCACGCCTGACGGGCGCCTCGTGCCGGGTACCGGAGGACCCGGCGACGGTCGCGTTCGTGGCGCTGGAGACGGTGACGCGGTCGGGTGGGTGTGGGCTGCCGGCAGCGTCATGTCGGGTGGTCACTCGCGGGTGCGGTGGTGCGGGATCGGCGTCGCCGAGGCCGACGCGGGTACCGGTGGCCGCTCGACAGCGCTCCGGACCGGTAGCGGTCTTCGGCGTCAATCGTGGTCGGGACGGCCGGTGAGGTGGTGGTCGGCGGTCTCGACCGCCTCGGCCAGCAGCCGCCGCACGTGGCCGCCGCGCACCCGGTAGACCGCGCGGCGGCCGTCACGGCGCACGGCCACCAGGCCGGCGAGCTTCAGCTTCGCCAGGTGCTGGGACACGGCCGGCCGGGCGATCCCCACCGCGGCGGCCAAAGTCGTGACGTCGTACTCCGCACCGCACAACAGCCACATCATCCGCAGTCGGGTCCCGTCGGCCAGCATCCGGAACCCGTCCACCGCCGCCTCGACGTGCGCGCCAGGAGGTAGCTGTTGCCAGTCATGCGTTGTTGCAAGGTCGTCGCGTGCGTACATGAGCACGTATGGTGTCACCCGGTTCCCGGGAACACCAGCCGACCGGAGGTGCGCACCGATGCTCACGGTGCTGTCGAACCGCACGTACCGACGCCTGTTCACCGCCCAGGTCATCGCGCTGACCGGCACCGGTCTGGCCACCGTCGCCCTGGGCCTGCTGGCCTACGACCTGGCCGGACCGGACGCGGGCGCGGTGCTCGGCACGGCCTTCGCGATCAAGATGGTCGCCTACGTCGGCATCGGCCCGCTCGCCGCGACCCTGGCCGCCCGGCTCCCCCGCAAGACCCTGCTGGTGGGCTTGGACCTGGTGCGCGCCGCCGTCGCGGCCTGCCTGCCCTGGGTGGACCAGATCTGGCAGGTCTACCTGTTGATCTTCCTGCTCCAAGCCGCCTCCGCCGCGTTCACGCCGACGTTCCAGGCGACCATTCCCGACGTCCTCACCGAGGAGCGCGACTACACCCGTGCCCTGAGCCTCTCGCGCCTGGCCTACGACCTGGAGACGCTGCTCAGCCCCCTGCTCGCCGCCGCGGTCCTGCTGGTGGTCGGCCACGACTCCCTGTTCCTGGGCACCGCGGCCGGGTTCGCCGCCTCGGCCCTGCTGGTGCTCGCGGCGGCACTGCCGACCTCACGCGGCACGGCGGTGTCGGGGCGTTCGTTCGCCGCCACCACCCGCGGCATCCGCGTCTACCTCGGCACGCCTCGGCTGCGCGGCCTGCTCGCCGCCCACCTGGCCGTCGCCGCCGCGGGCGCCATGGTCCTGGTGAACACCGTCGCCTACGTCCGCGACCTGCTCGGGCGTGGCGAGACCGCCGTCGCGGTCGCCCTGGCCGCCTACGGGTTGGGCTCCCTCACCGCCGCTCTCGCCCTACCCCGCATCCTGGACCGCCACCCCGACCGCCCCGTCGTGCTGCGCGCCTCGGTCTCCCTCGCCGTGCTGCTGTTCCTCGCCGCACCGGCGACGGCCTTCCTCGGCGACCTGCGCTGGCCGGCGCTGCTGGTGCTGTGGACCGCGCTCGGCGCCGCCGGATCGCTCGTGCTCACCCCCGGCGGACGCCTCCTGCGGCGATCGGCGCACCGACCCGACCTCCCGGCCGTCTTCGCCGCCGACTTCGCCCTCTCCCACGCCTGCTGGCTGCTCTGCTACCCCCTGGCCGGCCGGCTGGCCACCACCACCTCCACGACGACCGCCCTGCTCGTCCTCGGCGTCATCGCCACCGCGGCCACCGCCGTCGCCATCCGGTTGTGGCCCGCCCACGACCCCGAGGTGGTCGAGCACGAGCACCACGGGCTCGGGACCGACCACGACCACGTCCACGGCGCGGTCCTCGTGGACGGGAGGCACCGGCACGCGCACCACTTCCGCATCGACGGGCTCCACACCCGCTGGCCCGCGTGAGGGCTCACCGCGCGGTACCCCAAGACACGGCGGACGCCGTTCTTCCCCGCCGTCGGGGTGCGGGTCACCAGGTGACGGGGAGCCGGTCCAGACCGCGCGCCATCCGGCCCTGCCGCCAGGACAGCTCGTCCTCCCCGACCGCGAGGCGCAGGTCCGGGAAGCGGCGCAGCAAGGTCCCGATGGCCACCCGCAGTTCGGCCTTGGCCAGTTGCGCGGCGACGCAGTAGTGCAGGCCGAACCCGAACGCCAGGTGCGGGTTCGGCCTGCGGGTGAGGTCCAGTTCGTCGGGGCGGTCGAAGACGCGGTCGTCGCGGTCGGCGGCGTCGGGGTGCACCATCACCGCGTCACCGGCGCGGACGAGCACGCCGCCCAGTTCGACGTCCTCCAGCGCGATGCGGGTGAACCCCGCCGAGGTGACCAGGGGGTTGAAGCGCAGCAGTTCGTCCACCGCCCGGTCGATCAGGGTCGGGTCGGCGAGCAGGGCGGCGAGCTGGTCGGGGTGGGTGAGCAGGGTGTGGATGCCGTTGCCGAGTTCGCTGGTGGTGGTTTCCAGGCCCGCGTAGAGCAGGGTCACGCCCAGCACGACCAGCTCGTCCTCGCTGAGCCGGTCGGCGGTGTCGCGCGCCTCGACCAGGGCGCCGAGCAGGTCGTCGGTCGGTTCCCGGCGGCGGGCGGCGACCAGGCCGGCCACGTAGTCCTTCAACCTGGTGAACGCGGCGTGGATCTCCTCACTGGTGAACGCGGTGGTGGCCAGGGCGACGTCGATCCAGCCCGCGAACTCCTCGCGGTCGGCCACCGGCACGCCCAGCATCTGGCAGATGACCGCCACGGGCACCGGCACGGCGAAGTCGGTGATCAGGTCGGCGGGCGGGCCCTGCTCCTCGATCCGGTCCAGCAGTTCGTCGGCGACGCGTCGGGCGTGCTCGGCCAGGCGCTCGACCCGCCGGGGGCTGAAGGCGGCGGCGACCAGGCGACGCAGCCGGGTGTGCTCGGGCGGGTCGACGGTGTGCAGCGTCGCGTCGGTGTGCCTGCGAGGTGAGGCGCGGGGCACGTCGCGGTCCAGCAGCGCGGCCCGGCTGAACCTCGGGTCGCTGAGCACCGTGCGCACGTCGGCGTGCCGCACGGCCAGCCACGCGTCGCCCCCGTGGGGCAGGGAGATGCGGCTGAGCGGTTCGTGGTCCCGGAGGTGGGCGTACTCCGGCTCCAACTCCAGCGCGGTCGGCTCGCGGAACGGGTAGGCGCGTGCTGCCTGCGTGGGTCGCATCGGGTCCCCAACCTCGAAGTCGGCTGTCACCACCACAGGTCGTCCTGGCGGGTGCGGAAGTTCCCGGCACCCGACGGCGGTCGACGTGTCCCGGGAACCGGTCGAAGCTCGCCGACGACCAGTAGAACGGGAAGGCGTTGTTCCGCGCGAGGACGCTACGGCTGGAGCGGCATGGGCTGGTACGAGGACGACGACCTGTGGGTGGGGTTCGCCGAGGTGATGTTCCCGCCGCGTCGGGTCGAGGAGGCGGAGCGCCTGGTGGCGACCTCACCGCTGCTCAAGGTGACCGCGGGCGATCGGGTGCTGGATCTGGCGTGCGGACCGGGCACCCACGTCGTGCCGCTGGCCCGGCGCGGAGCGGCGGTCACCGGGGTGGACCTGAGCGAGGCGATGCTGGCGCGGGCGCGCGAGGCGTGTCGGGAGGCAGAAGTCGAGGCGCGGCTGGTGCGGGCGGACATGCGCGAGCACGTCGAGCCAGGCGCTTACGACCTGGTGGTGAACCTGTACACGTCGTTCGGCTACTTCACCGACCCGGACGAGAACCTGGCCGTGCTCCGCAACGCGCACACCAGCCTCGCCCCCGGCGGCCGGCTGCTGGTCGACATGTTGGGAAAGGAGGTGTTCGCCGGCTGGGTGGGCCGCCCGCAGGCGGTGGACGTCAGCGGCGGCACGGTGTTCATGCGTGACACCGTGCTGGACGACTGGACGCGGGTGCGCAGCGACTGGACTTGGGTGCGCGGGGACGAGGTGCGGCGGACGTCGATCCACAACACCCTCTACAGCGCCGCCGAGCTGCGCGTGCTGTTCGAGACCGCGGGGTTCACCGACGTGGAGTGCTTCGGCGGCTTCGACGCCTCCCCCTACGACAACCACGCGCGCCGGCTGATCGTGCGCGGCACCCGCGCCTGAACGCCGGGTCCGCCGGGCAGCCGTCCCGGCGGACCCGGCGCGTCAGGAGGCGCGGGCGAAGCAGGTGCCCTTGGCGTCCGGGAACAGCTCGGGCGCCAAGCCGATGGCGAAGTCGCGGATGAGCACGTCGACGTCGAGGTAGGTCTTGGCGCGGCACTCCTCGAAGTTCTCGTCCACACCGGCGATGAAGTCGTCGTCCCGGAACGGCTTGAACCGGTTGGTGCGCGGGTCGGCGGTCAGCGCGGCCCGGGTCATCTTCATCGGGTCGTAGACGATGAAGAAGTCCGCGTCGGCGGCGGTGCCCACGGCCTTCTCGAAGTCGTACGGCAGGCCGTTGGGCGCGGGGTTGTCGGGTGCGAAGACGTTGTCCACGCCGAGCTGGGTGAGCAGGCGGCCGACGAGGGTTTCGGCGCCGTGGCCGTGCATGAACTCGCAACCGCGCTCGGGAGCGACGCAGAGGTAACCCGCCTCGCGGTTGCCGATCTTGCCGGAAACGGTGGGGACGACCTCGTCGTAGCGGGCCTTGATGGCGTCGAACTCGGTGTTGGCGGCGGCTTCGGCGTTGTAGAACGCCGCCACCATCTTGATCCACTCGGCGGAGGCCAGGGCGTGGCGCTCCAGCCGGTTGGACACGCTCACGCCGGGCATCCCGGCGGCGCGGGCGTTGCTGATGTCGTCGAAGCCCTTGCCGAACCCGGACATGAGGATGACCTGGTTCTTCAGGCCCAGCACGGCTTCCTTGTTCAGGTCGGTGTACTCGCCGATCGACATCGGCTTGCCGGCGGCCTCGGCGACGCCCGCGTACCACTCGTCCTTCTCGGCGTTGCCCAGGAGTTGGCCGCTCAGGCCGGTGATGGTCTTGTTCCTGCCCAGCCGGTCGACCATGGCCAGGGCGTTGAACGAGGTGACGGAGACGTTGGTGACCGGCACCTGGACCACCAGCGCGCCGTCCAGGTCGCCGGTGGCCTCGGGTTGGGGGGTGCCGCACTGGTAGAGCACGTACGTCAGCTCGGGGCCGTCGGTGTTCTCGGTGTCGGTGAGCGTGATGGTCTTGTAGGAGTCGTGGTAGCTGATCTTCCACAGCTCGGATTCGGTGACGGTGGCCTTGTCGGGGAAGTAGTCCCGGCCCTCGGCGTAGTCGGTGGCGCAGCCGTCCGCGCCGGCCTGGCCGCCCGACGCGTCAGGGCTCGATCCCCCGCAGCCGGTCAGGGCGAGGGGCAGCGCGAGCAGCGCGACGGCCGAGCGGATGAGTGTGTTCACGGTGGTGCTCTCCTGCGTGTCCGTGGTGGGTCGGGCGGGGGGACCGGGTGTCACCCGGTCCGGGCGTCTTCGGGCAGCGGCGCGGCGCGGCCGCGCAGGTGGGTGACCAGGGAGTCGAAGCCGACGCCCTGCGCGCCGTTGACGGTCCAGCGGCACGGTGTGCCGTGCTCGATGCCCAGGACGTGGCCGCACGGGTCGGCGACCGGTTCCCACCCGGCGCGGCGCACGGCGTGCTCGGCCCACTGGCGCAGGCGTCCGTCGGCGACCACCTGGACGGTGGCGCCGGGTTCGGTGTCGTCGGCGACGACGATGGTGGCCGCGGCGTCGTCGAAGGACATGTTCTCGCCGGTGAAGGTGCGGGTGACGGCGTCGCCGTAGGCCAGGTCCTCGGGCGCGCCCGCGGTCACCGTGCCGTCGCCGCCGACCAGCCACACCTGGTCGGCGCGGCGCAACGCGAACCCCAGGTCGTGGGTGGACAGCACGATCGCCGCGCCGCTGGTCGCGGCGAGCCGGGTCAGCATCGCCGCGAACTCGATCCGGCGCGCCACATCCAGGAACGCGGTGGGCTCGTCGAGCACCAGCACCGCCGGTTCCTGCGCCAGGGAGCGGGCCACCATGACCCGCTGCCGCTCGCCGTCGGACAGGTCGGTCAGCGGCCGGTCGCGCAACTCGGCCACCCCGGCGTCGACCAGCGCCCGGTCCACCGCGGCGCGGTCGCGGGCCTTCTCCCTGCCGATCCAGGACCGGTAGGGCATCCGCCCCAGCGCCACCACCGCCCCGACGCTCATCTGCCCCACGTCGACCGGCTCGGTCAGCGTGACCGCCAGCCGCCGCGCCCGCTGCCGGGGCGAGAGGTCGGCGAGGTCGCGGCCGTCGAGCAGGACGTGACCGGCCAGCGGCGGTTGCGCGCCGACCAGGGTGCGCAGCAGGGTCGACTTGCCCGCGCCGTTGGGGCCGATCAGCGCGATCAGCTCGCCGGGCCGGGCCGCCAGGTGCACGTCGCGCAGCACGGCGACGGCCGGGTGCCGGCGACGACGCCGATAACCGGCGGTGAGCGCCACCGCCTGCAACGCCGGCCGGGGGTTCTCGGTCGTCACGCCTGCCTCCTCGCCCGACCCGACAGCAGCACCCACAGGATCACCGGCGCGCCGACGAACGCGGTCACCGAGTTCAGCGGCAGCGAGGTCCGGGTCAACCCGTTGCCGCCCGCGATGTACTCGGCGACCAGCACGATCACCGCCCCGATCAGGGCGCTGGCGGGCAGCACCAGCCGGTGATCGGCGGTGCGCAGCAGGCCCCGGGCCAGGTGCGGTGCGGCCAAGCCGACGAACCCGATCGCCCCGCAGTAGGCCGTGGTGATGCCCGAGAGCACCGCGACGCTGGCCAGCGCCAGGAAGTGCACGCGGCGGACGTTGATCCCCAGGCTGCCCGCGTAGCGGTCGCCCAGCAGCAGGGCGTTGAGCGGCTGGGCCAGGAACACCGACAGCACCAGCACCACCGCGCACGACACCGCGATGACCTGCAACTCGTTCCACGTCACGTTGCGCACCGACCCGCGGGTGAACGTCGCCAGCGCCTGCAACCGGTCCGGGTCGGTGTAGTAGACCAGCATGTCCACCACCGCCCCGGCCAGGTAACCCAGCATCACGCCCACGACCAGCACCACCACCGGGTCGCCGACGCGCCGCGCGATGCCCAGCGCGATCAGCAGCACCCCGGCGGCCCCGGCCACGGCCGCGCCGGTCACCCCCAGTTGGCTGACCACACCGAGCCCCGACAGCCACCCCACGCCGCTGGTGCCCAGGATGACCACCGAGGCGCCCAGGACCGCGCCGGAGCTGACGCCGAGCACGAACGGGTCGGCCAGCGGGTTGCGGAACAACGTCTGCATCTGCGCCCCGCCCACCGCCAGCGCGGCACCGGCCAGCAGCCCGGCCACCACCTTCGGCAGCCGCGCGTCCAGCACGATCGTGCGGCTGACCTCGGACTCGGCGTCCTGGCCGGTCAGGATGCGCAGCACCTCCCCGATCGGGATGGCGATCGAGCCCTGCGCGATCAGCACCACCACCGCGCCCAGCAACAGCAGGACCAGCAGCCCGAACAACCCCGCCATGTACCCGGCCCGCCCACGCGCCCCGGTCCCGCGCGGCGGTGCGACGACCTCGGCCGCGTCCTCGACCCCCGTGCCACTACCCGACACCGCGCACCCTGTTCCTCCCGCTCCGGGCCGCTGTCGAACCGGCCACCACCGTAGAAGTCGTGCCGCACCGCCATCCGGTTCCCGAGGATCGTGGAAACGCACAGACGGTGACGATTCCGCGCGAGCCGGGAACTCGGTGGATCGGCCGGCCGACCTTGGTGGACGTGCCGTGGTCGCCGAACGCTGCCCGCACTACGCGCCCGGCCGCTGGAAACGGCCCTCTGGAGGACACCTCATGCACAGCTTCGGACCGGAGACCTACGGCGAGCTCAACGCCGACGTCTACGACGAGTGGCACGCCGCCCACGACCCCACCGACGCGGTGCGCGGCCTGGCCGAGCTGGCCGGGGAAGGACCGGCCGGGCCGGTGTTCGAGCTGGCGGTGGGCACCGGGAGGGTGACGATCCCGCTGGCCGAGGCAGGGATCGACGTGCGGGGCGTGGACGCCTCGGAGGCGATGGTGGCCCGTATGCGCGCCAAGCCCGGCGGCGACCGCATCCCCGTCGTCATCGGTGACATGGCCGACGTCGACGACGGCACCGACGACCTGTTCGCCGTGGTGTTCGTGGTGTTCTCCACCTTCTTCTTCCTCCAGGACCAGGAGGAGCAGGTGCGCTGCTTCGCCAATGCCGCGAAGCGCCTGCTGCCCGGCGGCCGGTTCGTGCTGGAGTGCCCGATGCCCGACGTCGCCCGCTACCAGCGCGACCAGACCCTGGAGACCCACCAGGTCGGCCTCGACCGGGTGCGGCTGGCCGCAGTCCGCCACGACCCTGTCGAACAGCGCTTCGAGGGACACCACGTGCTGATCACCGAACGCGGGATCAAGCTGGCGCCGGCGTTCATGCGCTACGCCTGGCCGGCCGAACTCGACCTCATGGCCCGCCTGGCGGGACTGCGGCGCGTGCACCGGTGGGGCGGCTGGCGCCGTGAGCCGTTCCGCGCCGAGGGCAACTACGTCACCGTCTACGAGAAGCCCGCGACGCCGGCTTCGTAATCCCGTACGCCCGCAGACGGGTCACCCCCTCCACCCGGCCGCCCGGCGGGCCACCACCAGCACCAGCGGCGGCAGCAGCAGGCACTGCGCGGCCACCGCCAGCCAGAACCCCGGCAGCAGCCCCGCCTCCTCGAACAGCCCGTACACCGCGCCACCGACCACCCCGCTGAGCAGGGAACCCACCCCGACCGCCAGCCGCTGCTGCCCGAAGGTCACCGTGGCCGACCGCCGCGACCCCGCCAACGCCTCCAGGTCGTTCTTGAGGAACAACACCGCGGTACCCACCGCCATCACCGCGACACCCGCGGCGAGACCGGCCACCCCGTCGGCGGCGAAGGCCGCCGTGCCCGCGGCCATGCAGCAGAAGCCGACCGCCATCGCCACCGGGTAGCCGACGCGACCGACCCGTCGCGCCACCAGCGGCTGCACCGCCACCAACCCGAGCGAGTACCCCATCATGACCACCCCGTAGACGGCCGTGGGCACGCGCCCTTCCGCGAAGGGCGACAGGTATTGGTAGAACTGCATGTAGAGGTAGTGGGTCAGCACGGTCACCGCGAACGGCAGCCCGGCCAGACCCCGCAGCACCCTGCGGAACGGCTCGACATCGGGCCTGGGACCGGTCGTCCTCTCCGGGCGCAGGAAGAAGTGCGCCACCGCCAGCACGGCGTAGAGCACCGCGGTCATCGCGAACAACCGACCGGGCTGGTGCAGGAACAACGCCCCGACCACCGGTCCGAGCGCGATGCCGAGGTTGCCCGCCGCGTTGCCGGCCGACAGCACCCGCGGACGCTGCTCCGCGGTCGCCGAGTGCACCAGGTAGCCGCGGTAGGCCGGCGAGTAGAGCGCCCCGGCGCCGCAGCTCAGGAACAGCGCGAGCACCGTCAGCCCGGGTTCGTCCCCTCCGACCAGGTAGGTCAGCGCGGCCAGCCCGTAGACGAACGTGGCCAGCAGCAGGCAGCGCTTGAGCCCGATCCGCTCGGCGAACGCGGCCGTGAGCGGCGCGCTGGCGAACTGCACCAACGTAGCCGCCCCGAGCACCACGCCGACCTGCGCCATGCCCACTCCCAGCCGATCGCGCAGCAGCACGGCCAGGTACGGGTAGACCGCGAAGGTACCGACGTTGACCAGGCACCCGCTCACCAGCAACGCCACCTGCGCTCCCGCGAGACCGGCCATCCCGCGTCCCGGGAAACGCCTTCGGGTTCCCACACGGGAGGACATTCCGGTACCCATCAACCGTCCCGACCCATGCGCAGCCTCCTGCTCCCGTCGCCCCACGCACCGGCCGGGCCACCGGCCCGACGCGGAACTGGTCGTTCCACGACGGGCAGGAGTTCCGATTCCCACGCCCGAATTCCACCACCCGGGGAACCAACCAGGTCCTGCGGACGACCAGTAGGACTGGAAGCGGTACGGCCGGTGGGCCGGCCGGCTCGACCCGCACCACCGTGCGCACGGTAGCGGTTCGCGCGCCCTCGCCGCCGCCGCTCGACGACATGCCCACACCGGAAGGGCTCGATCATGACCCTGACCCGCGCGACGGTCCCACCGGCGGTGGCCGGCTGCCCACGACCGGTCGGGAGGTGAGGACCGTGCTCGACCACGACGCCGTGGCGCCGCCGGTCCACGACCACGTCACCGACGCGGTCAAGGCGCCCTCGCTGATCCGGCTCACGCCGAACACCGTGCTGGTCCGCTTCGAGACCCTCAAGGTCTACGCCGCGCTCGGCGCGGTCCGGCACCTCCTGGACACCGGCGTGGTCCGCCCCGGGCAGACCCTGGTCGACAGCTCCAGCGGCATCTACGCCCTCGCCCTGGCCATGGCCTGCCACCGCCACGGCCTGCGCTGCCACGTCGTCGCCTCCACCACGGTCGACGAGACCCTGCGCGTCCAGCTGGAGATCCTGGCCGTGACCGTGGACCAGATGCCCCCGTCGGACGACTTGCGGCTGGACCAGAGCAGGCGGGTGGCCCGCGTGCGCGAGCTGCTGGCCCGGCTGGTGTGCGTGCAGCCCTTCGGCAGCGTCACCTTCGGCAGCGAACGGTTCACCGACCCCGACGCGATCATCGCCGGCATCGGCAACGCCATCCACTTCGACAACGTCCGCCCCCACGGACCGACCGTCCCCGGGCAGGAACGCCCCCGGGACCTCAGGAAGGACCCCGTGCCGTGACCGTCGTGCTGCTCGAAGCCCTCACCTTCGGCCTCGGCCGCACCGCCGACGCCGCGGCCGCCGCCGGGCACGACCTCGTGCTGCTCACCGGCGACCGGTCGATCTACCGCCACGAGCTGTCCCACTGCGGCGACCTCGTGCGGGTCGTGGACGTCGACACCACCGACATCACCACGTGCGAGCGCGTGCTGCGCGACCTCCCCGACCTGGCCGGGCTGATCAGCTCCACCGACACCTGGGCGCTGCCCGGCGCGGAGCTGGCCCACCGCCTCGGCCTGCCCGGACCGGCGCCGGCGGCGGTGCGGGTGCTGCGGGACAAGGCCGCCGTCCGGGCCCGGCTGCACACCCACGGCCTGAGCCGCGGCGGCCCGCTCGACCCGGCCACCGCACAGGACTTCCCGCTGGTGGTCAAGGATTCCGCGGGCACCTCGTCCCGCGCGGTATGGCTGTGCCGCACCCCCGCCGAGCGCGACGCCGCCCTGCGCGACGCCGCCGACACCCCGCTCAAGGGCCGCCTGACCGCCGAACCGTACTTCGAAGGCCCCCTCTACAGCGCCGAGACCATCACCTGGCGAGGCGAGACCCGACTGTTCGGCGTGCTCAGCCGGGTGCTGTCCCCCGAACCCGCGCGCCGCGAGGAGGCGTCCGCGTTCCCGGTCGCCTTCCCCGACGCCGACCTGGCCGCACTGGACGACTGGATCGGCCACGTGCTCAAAGCCGCCGGTCACGAGAGCGGTTTCGCGCACACCGAGTTCGTCCTCACCGCGGACGGGCCCGAGGTGGTCGAGATCAACGCCCGCATCGGCGGCGCCCTCGTCGGCGAAGCCCTCTGCCGGGCGCTGGGCACCAACGCCTACGACGCAATGGTCCAGGTCGCCCTCGGCCAACGCCCCGACCTGCTCGACGGCGCGACCGGCGGCGGCACCGCGACCGGCTTCGTGGCGCTCTACCCGCGCGAGGCCGGGGTGCTGGAGGGCTGGTCGGGGTTGGGGAGGTTGGCCGGCCTGCCCGGCCACCCGGAGTGGTACCCGACCGCGAGCCCCGGCGACGTGCTCGAACATTTGGCCGACCAGCGGTCGTGCACCGGCATCGTGCTCGCCGAAGGCCCCACCGCCGAACTGGCCCTGCACCGCGCCCAGGCCGCCGCCGGCGGTATCACACCCCTGATCCTGGCACGAGGCTAGAAACCACGCCGCGTCCGCGTCGATGTCGGACGGTGTACGGCACCAACCCGGGAGGGTCAACGACGTGCTGGTGGTGCCCGGCGGCGGCCGCTACACCGACCCGACGAGTCCCGGTGTGCGCCGGCTGATGGCCGACCGGGAGTTCCTGCGCCGCCTGGCTTCGGTCGACGCGCTCCCGGTGGGCATCCGCACCGGTGTCATGGTCCTGTCGGCCGCGGGGATCACGAGGGGCCGCCACGCGACCACCCACCACCGCGCGAAGGCCGACCTCGCGGCCCGGGGTGCGATCGTGGTCGATGCCCGCGTCGTCGACGACGGCGACCTGATCACCGGCGGCGGCGTCACCTCCGGCCTGGACGTGGCGCTGTGGCTCGTCGAGCGCTTCCTCGGCGCGCGGTCGGCTCAGCAGGCGGAGGCATTCCTGGAGTACGAGCGCCGGGGCACCGTCTGGCGCGCCTGATCGGCGACGAGGAGATCCGGTGGTGCGGGCGCCGCGCTGCCGCCGCGCCGTGTCCGTGACGAGTGGACGTCCGGAAAGGCCCGGGCCGGCCGGGCGAAGGGGTGCCCGGCCGGCGCGGGTGTTCGCGGCGGTGTGCGACGCCGGGGCGGTGGAAGTGGACCGGCCCGGCGTGTCCGTGGGGTCAGGCGGCTCGTCGGTGGTGGGCGGTGGGTCGCAGGTGCCGCGACTGCCCGCGACGCCCCTCGGGGCTCGGGGCGGTGTCGCCGCTGTCGTGGTCGTGGTGGTCGTGGTGGTCGAGATCGTCGCGGTCGTGCTTGGCGGGCGTGCCCGGACTCGGCTCCCGGTGGGCTCGGGCGACGAGGTAGAGCAGCACCAGACCGGCCACCAGGGGCAGGTGCGAGACGACGCGGGTGGCGGTCGCGGCGCCGTCGAGCAGGTCGCTGACCGAGAAGACCAGCAGCACCGCGACGAACCCCCCGAGGGTGGGTAGCAGCCCGGCGGCGCGGTGCGAGCTCACGGCGGCGACCAGCAGGCCGATGCCCAGGGCGAGGTTCCAGGCGGCGCCCTCGTTGAACAGGTGGGTGGAGATCCCGTGGCCGGCGTGCCCGCCGGTGGCCCCGGCGAGCAGTTGGGCCAGGGCGAGCCACAGCTGGACGATGGCGACGGCGGCCAGCGCCAGGCGCGGGGTCAGGGCGGTGTGGCGGGGTGCGGCGAGGTGATCGGGTGGGGCGGCGGCCAGCACGGCGTCGACCAGGTCCGGTCCCGCGCCCACGGGGCGGACGCGGATGGTCCTGGTCAGCGCCTGTGCGCTCGCCTGCCAGCGGGTGCAGGCGGGGCACTGTGCCAGATGCGCGTCCGTCTCGGCGGCGGGTACGGGCTCGGTCTCGCCGTCCAGGCGGGCCGAGAGCGCTTCACGGCAGGATTGGCAGTCCACGCTCCAATAGTCGGGCCATTCGGCTCACGAGTTCCCCACGGGGTGTGGTTACGATTCGGAATCGTGACAGCCTTCGACGACGAGGTCACCCGCTGGGCGCTGGACGCGCGTTCCGGCGACCGCGACGCCCTGGAGCGGTTCGTCCGCGCCACCCAGCGGGACGTCTGGCGCTTCGTCGCCCACCTGTCCGAGGTCTCCCTGGCCGACGACCTCGCGCAGGAGACCTACGCCCGCGCCCTGCCCAGCCTGTCGCGCTTCGCCGGCCGCTCCTCCGCCCGCACCTGGCTGCTGGTCATCGCCCGCCGCGTCGTGATCGACCACATCCGCATGGCCCAGGCGCGCCCGCGGCTGTCCTCGGGCGCGGACTGGGCGCAGGAGGCCGACCGGCGGGCGGCCGACACCGGCTTCGAGGACGTCGTCGAGCTCAACGTGCTGCTCGACGCCCTGGACCCCGACCGCCGCGAGGCCCTGGTGCTCACCCAGGTCCTCGGCCTGCCCTACGCGGAGGCGGCCGAGGTCGCCGGCTGCCCGGTGGGCACCATCCGCTCCCGGGTCGCCCGCGCCCGCGACGACCTGCTGCGCGCCACGGGTGACGAGGCCACCGACGTGGGGTGATGCTGCCCTGTGCCCGGTCTTCGCGACACCGTTGCGGCAGGCTGTTCCAGTAGTCCCAGAAGGCGTGCGGCACCAGGCCGGCGATCGACGCTGTACCAGAGGGCCGGGACGGCGCTGTGGAGGCGGCGCGAGCGCGGGCCAGGTGTCCAGGGTGGTGTACCAGAAGATCGGGGTGGTCACGACCCAGACCACGAGGCAGTAGGGGCACAGGGCGTGGACGCCGTAGAGGCTCGCCGCGATGAGCCAGTGCACGAACACCACGCCGAAGGCGGTGCCCGCGGTGAGCGCGATCCGGTACCAGCGTGGTGGTGCGAACCCGGCCGGCATTGCGACCCCGCTGGTGACCACGACGGCGAACGCCGCGATGCCGATCAGCGGGTTGGGGAAGCCGAACGCGGCGGCCTGCGGGCTGTCCATGACCGATCCACAGGAGATGATCGGGTTGAGCGAGCAGGTGGGACGTAGGTCGGGTCGCGCAGCGTGGCGATCTTCTCCAGGGTCAGCGCGACGGCTGCGGCCAGGCCGAGGCCGCCGCCGATGACGTGGAGCCAGGCGAGTCGGCGGTTCACCCGGCTCATCCGGCCGGCGCCGCGTCGATCTTCGCGCGGAGCTCGCGGTCGATGCCGGCGACGGCGACGACCACGTGCTGGTGGCCGTGCGGTGACCGGCGACCTCGCGCACCGCGACCCGACCGGGCACCACGTGCTCACCGAAGTCGGCGCACCGGACCTGCTCGCCCTCGCGCAACCCCTGGAACGGATCTACCGCGCCTGCTTCGCCGAACCGCCGTGGAGCGAGGACGAGGCCCGCTTCGCCGGGTTCCCCGAATCGCCGGGAACCAAGTGGCCACCCCGCACGACCAGTGGGCAGGTGTTCCCTGCTCATCCCCACCAGAGATGTCCCGTGTCCGCTCCTCCCGTCGACGACGTGCGCACCGACGAGGCCCGCTGCCACACCCAGGGTGTCCGTCGTGCCGTTGTTGCGCCGTCCGCACTTCTACGCCGGGGTGCTGGTCGCACCGTTCCTGGTCGTGGCCGCGCTGTCGGGCCTGCTCTATGCGCTCGCACCCCGGCTCGACACCCTGCTCTACGACGACGTGCTGAAAGCCTCCTCGACCGACGGCGCGCCGCGCCCGGTGTCCGAGGAGGTCGCCACCGCACAGGTGCAAGGCCAGCTGACCACCTGGTCCGGATCGACCCCGGTCACGACCTGGTTGGACAACCTGCACCGGCGAGAACTTCAGCGCCGCCCTGACCGTTCTCAACGCCAGGGCGCCGGCACTGGAGACGCGCCTGGCCGGCGCCGTGGGCGACGCAGTCTCCGAGGGGCACGGTGAACACGGCACCGGATCAACGGACGCCGAGCCGGTCGATCCGGCCGCGTTCGACCGGGTGCTCGCCACCGCGCACGCCGCAGGGCTGGACGGACCGCTCCAGCTCGGCGCCGCGGCCGAACCCGGCACCGCGTGGGCGGCCGCGCAGAACGACAACACCTGGCCGGTCCGACTGGACAAGGTCGCCGTCGACCCCGCGACCGCCCGCGCCGACTGGGCCGACCGCCCCTTCCTGGCCAAGCTGTCGTCCCTGGGCATCCAGGCCCACATGGGCAGGCTGTTCGGCCTGGCCAACCAGATCGCCCTGTTCCTGCTCGCCGCCGGCATCCTGACCCTGATCGTGCTCGGCTACCGGATGTGGTGGCAGCGCCGCCCCACCCGCGCCGACCGCCGCGCGCCACTGGGCACCGCCCCCAAGCGGGGAACCTGGCAGCACCTCCCGCTGTGGTTCGTCATCCCCGCACCCCTCGTGCTCATCACCACCGGCTGGGCCATCCCCCTGCTCGGAACCGGCGACGTGGCACCTTCATCACGATCATGTACTGCCGCCATCCAGGCCGCGGTGCGCCGACAGCCCAGCCGTCTTCACCCGCCGTGTCCGCTCTCGCCGGTGTGATCGGCTCCGGGAACCACCGGTGTGGGCTGGTCGCCGATCGGCCCCACCGCCGAGCCGAGCGTCCACGCCGTGGCCGCCACCAACACCAACACGACCCCGAACGCGGCCAACTTCCCCATCGGACTCAGCCGCGCCACCAGATCACCGACACCACCCATGCCGATCGCCACACCGCAGCCCGCCAGCAGGATCGCCGCGAGCACACCAGCCACGACCACCATCATCAGCACCCCACCAAGCCAGCCAGCTTGACCACGCGTCAAGGGTAGCGACCGTCGATCGGAAGCACTCTGCCGAACACCGCATCCTGCTCGGCTACCGGAAGAACCACCGAGGTTCCCCCGGTAGCTCAAAGTCTTTCCAGGCATGGTCCGATAGGGCCTGAAGGGAGTCGTCCGCTGGGCGTGCACCCGCAGGCGTTGCGGAACTGGATCCGGCAGGACGAGGCCGACCGCGGCGAGCGGGACGACCGGCTCACCGCGGCCGAGTCGGGGGAACTGCGCCGGCTGCGGCGGGAGAACGCGGAACTCAAGCGTGCCAACGAGATCTTGAAGACCGTGTCCGCGTTTTTCGCGTCGGAACCCGACCCGGCGACGGTCGTGAAGCTCGTCGAACAGCTTCGCGGCCGCTTCTCCGGTCGAGTTCGTCCTCCGGGTCCTGGGCGTCGCCTCCTCCACCTACCACGGTTGGGTGGCCCGCCAGGCCGACCCGTCCCGCCGTGAGCGCGAGGACGAGGTGATCACCGCCGGGATCGTCGACATCCACGCCGCCTCGGGCGGCACCTACGGCAGTCCGCGGGTTCACCAGGTGCTGCGGCGTCGGGGCATCCGCGTGTCGCGCAAGCGGGTCGAGCGGCTGATGCGTCGGGCCGGCCTGCCGGGCGCGTTCCTGCGCAGACAGTGGCGGGCGTCGTCGACCAGGCGCGATCCGCGGGCCGCACCGGCCCCTGATCGAGTGAACCGGGGCTTCACCGCGCCCGCGCCGGACCGGTTGTGGGTGGCCGACGCCACCGGATCCACACCGGCGAGGGCGCCTTCTGGCCCGAGCCCTTGCCCGAACACCGCCATGGTCGGGGTCCGGCCGCGTCGTCCCCAGGTCCGCGCCTTGGGCGGGCGCAACGTCCGGCCGGCCTCGTCCTCGAAGCACAGCCAGGCGTTCTGCTCCGCCGCTACCGTTTTCCCGCGGGCCACGTCTCCCGCCGCCACGTCACGACCGCTCGCTCGTCGTGCTCGACCGCGCGGTGCGTCGGCACCTGCGGGAAAGCCCATGCGGCGCAACGGCACCATCCCGGTGACCGCTGATGGGCACGACCGCCGGGATGGTGCCGGATCTCGATGCGGGCACGGTCAGTTGCCCGCGCCCGCCGTCATGCGGCACCTGATTCGCCCGGACACCTGTGGGGTATTGCGGGCCGGCCGGTGCTCATGGTCACGAGTTCCGCTCAGAACTCGCAGTCGACCGACGAGCCGTTGCGGGGCAACAGGCTGTCCTTGACCCAGCCGGTCGTTCCGTCGGTGACGTTGGTGAGGTAGGTCCAGGTGCCGTTCTGGCCACTGGTCCAGCAGTGGTAGTCCAGCTGGTCGCGGTTGTCGGCCCAGCCCGCGACATCGCAGGTCGTGCTGGACCCCTCACGCATGTTCGCGCTGACGCCGGCCGTCTGCCGCGGCCAGGAGCTGTCGTCGCGGTCCGGTGCGGTCCGGCCGCAGGCCGCCCCCATAGCACTGACCTGACCGGCCTGTGCCGACACGGTGTCGGCCTGCACCGAGCCCGGCCCGCCGGCCGTCGCCGAAGCTGCGGGCGAGATGACGACGGCAACGCCGGCCAGCACGGCCACCGTGCTTAGTTTGACGATCAAAGGACGCATGAAAGTTGTCCTCCCCCTTGCTGTCCATCAAGATGCCGACGAGCGTTCGCCGCCGACGATCTCGGAGTGTGGCAAGCTCGGCCCTCGCGAGTTGGCTCCTTCGATCACGTTCGAAACTGTCGGCCGTGTTCTGCTCCGATCGGGTGTTTTCACAGCTCCTTGTACCCGGCATGGCAGTTCGAGGGTCCAGTGAAGTGATCCAGCGGTGCCGGGGGCACCCGAGCGGGACACCCGGGGCGGCGTACCGAAGTTGCGCATCCATTTCGGCGAGGGCGACCTCGGTCGCACGCGGTTGAAGCTCGACATCGACCCGATGTGGGAGTTGGTGAGCAGTGTGCAGGTCCTCCAGCACGGCGACGGGGGCCTGTACTTCGACGACGGCGACGCGAGGTGCGCGACCGCGTCGCGCGCAGTGCCGCCTTGCGGGCGGCGGTGGTGATGTCGACGACGGTCGACCTGTTCCGGGACGCCACCGGCTCCTCAGCGTGGCCCGACGACCTCGGCCGCGGCCGTACCCGCCTCCTCGGGCGGTTGCGGACGGCACTGCGCGCCTACCTCGCCGAAATCACCCAGCCACGCCGCCGCGTGATCGACGACGCGTTGCACGCCGACCCACTCGGCGCGCTACTCGGGCCGACCCGGGCCGACATCCCGCGGTCACTGCCCGCCGGAGGGACCACTACCGGGCCGGCGACGCGGAACAACATCACCCCCGCCACCGCGAGCCACCACACGACCGTGCTGCGCATCGCCGGACTGATCACGACCCGACGCGATACCAACCGGGCCGTGCACACCCTTACCCCACTGGGACTGCGCCTGCTCGGCCGCACCTGAGGACAACCACCGGGCGACCCATGCCGCTCCGGAAAGGGGGTGTGCCGGCTGGTCAAGCGGATCGGCTGGTCCTGGCAGGTGCCGACCGGGCGTGCGATTGAGCATGACGAGGAGGCGATCTCCGCACCGCGGCCGTCGACCGCGCCCCCATGGCCAACGTCGTCGAGCCCGGCCGTCCTGGCGCCGCTGTGCAAGGCCCACCAGCCGGGCAGGTGCCGGCTTCCGCGGTCACCGGTGGCCGCGGTGAACACGGCGGCCGTGTCAGGCGGGCAGGACCCGATCGGGCAGGGTGACGCCTTCGGCACCCACCGCATTAGCGACGGTGCCGCCGGCAGGCACGTCACCGGACAGCCGCCAGTCGAGACGCACCGGCCGGCCGTGCCGACGGGCGATGACGCGGACGTCGCCAACGATCGCGGACACGAGGTCGGCCAGATCCTCGGCGTTGTCCTCGGTGGCCGAATCGCCGCCCCCTCCACGGTAGTTGTCGCGCGAACGGGAGATCGTCACGTTCCGACGCCGCCACCGCATCCGGCCGAGCCCGGTGTTCCGTGCGGCAGTCCGCTCAGACCAGGAGTACGCCCCGCAGGTCGACGACCACCGGCAGCACCACGCCCGGCACCGCCGCGGTGCCCCGCGACCGGCCGGCCGCAGAGCCCGAACACCCGGCGCCCACCGACCAGGGCACCACGGCGCCCCGACCCACGACCACCGGCGCGACACCAGGTGGCCCAGCACCAACCGGACTGCGCGTGCAGGCCCCGGTGCGGGATGTCCGCCGCGCTCCCGCGCTCCTGCCCGAGAAGTGCCGCGAGCTGCTGCGCTGACGCTGCTCGCCTACGACGTGCGCGTGCCGTACCCCGGCGGGCTGCGGTCGCCGACCGGCGCCGCCGACCTCGCGCTGCTGGTGCCGGCACGCGCGGGGTCGGTGCGCGTGCCGGAGCCGGTCGCCGCGCACGCCTTCCCGGACAGCCGCGCGCTGCCCGGTGTCGGCGACATCGCCCACGTCGGGCACACCGTGGGCGTGCTCACCGAGGCCGACCCGCTACGCCCGATCGTCCAGGCCGCCCCGGACGCCGCCGCGAGGCCGCCAACAGCGAGCGGGACAATCCCCGGTTCCTGCTCAATACCGGGGGCGGGACCTCGGCGCTCTTCGGACCCAACATGAGGCCCGGTCCCACAGCGAGGATCGAGGCGCTCGGGGTTCCGGTGTTCCGGACGATGGAGGGCCTGGCAGCCTGGGTGAGGAGGCAGTGGTGGAGACGGTGGTGCTGGTGTTCTGCGATTCCGACGCGTCGGCGACCTCGGCCGCGCCGTCGCCTGCTCCCGGTGCGGAGCCGGCCCAGACCGTGCCGGCCCGGTGACGGCCGGTGGCCGAGCCACGGGGTGCGGTGCACCTACGCCGAGCACGGCGGACCCTGGTTCCACCACCCTGCCGATCGCGACCACCGGGCTGCTCCGGTCCGGGATCACCGGTATCGGGATCAGGTTGGCGCACAACGACGTGGTCCTGCCGCACGTCGACTCCCGGCGCGCGAAGATCGCGAATGCCCGGTCTCCCTGGCCCTACCGTGAATTCGGCTCTGTGGAAGCTTGTCCGCCCTTTGCACCGGTGGCAGCATTGCTTCCGCGGCCACCATTGACGCCGCACGAATCGAGGTTCCCCATGAGACGTGGAATCAGCGCCCTGTCGGCGATCATCCTCTTGAGCGCGCTGGTGGGAGCGTCACCCGCCCAGGCCGCGCCGGCGTTGGGCGGGTGCAACCCCAGCAGCTACAGCGAAGCCCTCCCGCCCTACACCACGCACTGGGCGGTCGCCGTGCGCGGCATATTCGTGTACTGGCTCCACGCCAATCCCACGAGCGGTTCGGTCACGGCGGATTATCACATCTGCCACCCGGTCGGGATACCCGGACCGCACTCGATCCCGATCCGGGGCTCGGCCGGGCAATCGCCGTGCACCTCCCCCGGGTCGTTCGCCGCCGTCGAGAACGGGTTGATCGCCTCCTACGAGCTGGTCGCCCAGCAGAGGGCGGTCAGCGGCTCGTTGTTCCCCATCGAGTACCTGTACCGGTTCTGGGAGGTCAAGGTCCAGGTCCGCCCCGGTGAGTGGCGGTCGTCGGACACCTTCGTCGCCCGGTGCTGACCGGTGGGTGCCGGTGGCGGGACCTGTAGCCGTCGTTCGGGGTGTCGGCGCCGACTGCGCATCGCCGAACTCCGCCGGTAGCTGCGCGAGCGCGGCTCGATCCCACGTATCGCCCGCAAGGGCGTCGACTCCTCCGAACGGCTCGGCCGCCGCCGCCGGGTCGTCGAACGCACCGTCGCCCGGCGAATGGGGATCAGGGGATGGCGATCCACGCGGTGTTGTAGGGCACCGTCCCGCAGCCCCACTGCCGGAGGTCGGTCGGGGCGTAGATGTTGGTCGCGGTCACGCACATCCGCGCCATCCGGTCCATCCGGGTGCGCAGGAAGGCGTTCTGCTGCCAGAACTTCTGCGCGTTGCTGCCGTTGCACGCGTACTGCTGGATGACCGCGTCGTACGAGTGGCTGCCGCCGCTGACGTCCATGCACTTGCCGGTCGCCACGTTCCGGTACTCGCCCCACGTGCCGGTCGAGTCCGGGGTGAAGGTCCAGCGCTGGTTGGGCGCCGCCGTGCACGAGGCCGTGTAGAGCGGGACGTTGTTGGCCGTGGAGCCGTTCGGGACCTCGATGCACCAGGCGTGGTTGTACATCCTGATCGAGAAGTCGCCCGACGCGGCTGACGCGGCCGGCGCGTTCACGACGACCAGCAGGCCCAGCACGCCCACGAGTGTCGCGAAGAGGGAAGTCACACGAGTGAACAGCGGTCGTTCCTCGCCCACTGGGTTCCTCCTGACAGGTCGGAAAACCTCGGGCACCGATACTGGCAGGGGGTTTTCGGCGAGCGGGACCGCCGCACGGGCCAACGACCAGCGCAAACTTTCCGCGGTCGTCGATCCTGCGCGGGGGTTCCGTCATCCGGCCGAACCCCGGTCGACCACCTGGGGAGAGGCCGTCCTCCCCCATCACCCGGGCGGTCCGGCGGGCGGCGCGGAACCACGGCTCGGTGATCGGGTTGTCCGAGGTCACGGCACCGGTGACGCACACCGCCCACGTTTGGCCCGGCGGCGGTCGGGTACCGAAAACCCGTGGCCACGACAACGCAACAGCGCGGCGCCCTGCTCAGGGCCGCCGCCCTCGGCGCCGCGAGCGGCGCCCGCAGCACCGCCGGACTCACCTCGATCGCGCTGACCTCGTCACGCGCCGACACCGGCATCGCCCGGTCGCTCGGCGGCCGGGCCGGTTCGGTCGTGACGGGCCTGGCGGCGGTGGGCGAGCTGCTGGCCGACAAGCACCCGTCCACCCCGTCGCGCCTCGGCCTGCCCGGCCTGCTGCCCCGGCTGGTGCTGGGCGCCACGGCCGGGGCCGGGCTGGCGCGCCGCGAGGGCCGGTCGGTCGTGCCCGCCGCGGTCGCGGCGGCGGTGGCCGCGGCGGCGTGGTCCGTGCTCGGCAACCGCCTGCGGGCGCGCCTGGGCGACGGGTTCGGCTCCGACCTGCCGGGCGCGCTGGCCGAGGACGCCGCCGCCTTCGGGCTCGCCTGGTTCGGCGGCCGGCGCGGGCGCTGACGCCGGCCCGGCCAGGGAGGTGACCACCTTGCCGGGGTTGACGGTGCCGCACGGGTCGAGCGCCCGCGTGGTCGAGGGCTGAGGGATGTCACGTGATCCAGTGATCGGTCGCCGGGCTGGATCGGGGGTCATGATGCTGGTGCGGGTGGCGGTCGAGCAAGGCGGGGACGCGATCGCGGACGGGCGCCACGGCAGGCAGTGGCGCCTGGACCTGACGGCCACCGGTGGACGCCTGCGGCCGGCACATCGGTGGGCCATGGGTCTGGACAGGGCACGCGGTGAAGAACCGACCGCCCCGCCCTCGTTCGGGTGAAACCACCCCGCAGACGACAACACGGCCTTCACGACCGGCATCGTGGGTGCGGACCCGATCCCAGGTATCGGGTTGATCATGTGGACCACAGGTCCGGCGCTGGTGCCACCGCCAACTCCACCACGTCCGCTGTCCCGGTGGCGTCCCAGCGGACGACGACCCCACATCCGGTGGTTCGCCTACCGATCGGGTCGCCGCCCGGCCAACGATCCAGTCGGGACCTGACACAAATCTGTCCGGTCGGCCGTGTTGACGCTTCGTCGCGGACGATCCTAGCCTCGGTGTGAGAGCGTTCTCACGCTTGTCCCGGCCGCCCATCCCCTGCTTGGGAGGTCCCATGCTGAGCACCGTTGTCCAGGCGTCCCTGCTGCTGTCGCTCGTGGTCGTCCCCGCCGCACCGACCACCGCCCCACCGGAACCGGCCGCCGTGCCGCCGCCGGTGGTCACGGTCTGCGACAGCTACTGCGACGACCGGGACCCCGCGCTGCCGCCCGGCGCGCACCGGTCCCGGACCCGACCGTCGACGACGGCCGCGCCGCCCGCCGCCCTCGCCCCGGTCTGCAACACCCACTGCGACGGGCGCGATCCCGCGCTCTCGGCCGGGGAACGGGTCGCCCAGTCCGCGCCCGCCGGAACCCGCCGGGTCGCGCTGCACTTCGACAGCACCGAGACCATGGGCTGGGCGGTGATCAGCGGCGGCGGTCAAGGCGACTCGGTCTGGCTGGACCGCTCCTACGACGCCGGGGGAACGTGGCAGCCGAAGGTCGGCTCGACCACGACCCCGGCGGGTTACGGCGGCTGGCGCACGCTCATGCACAACGTGGACGACTGGGCCGGGCTGCGCGTCGGGCTGCTGCGCGCCTGCGGCCAGCCCGCCGGGTCGTCGACCATCGCCTGCACGAGCTGGTACCGCACCACGTGGAACGCCTGGGACCGCCGCACCGCCGCGGCCACCGCCCTGATGCAGCGGTACAACCCGGACACCGGCCTGTTCGACACCACGGGCTGGTGGAACTCCGCCAACGCGCTCAACGCGATCATCGACAACGCGCGGGTGAGCGGCATGGGTTCCTACCGCTACGCCATCGCCCGCACCTTCGACCTCAACCGCACCGCCTGGGACGGCAACTTCATCAACGAGTACAACGACGACGTCGCGTGGTGGGGGCTGACGTGGATCGCCGCCTACGACCTCACCGGCGACCGCCGCTACCTCGACACCGCCCGCACCGGCGCCGACCACATCCACCGCTACTGGGACCAGACCTGCGGCGGCGGCATCTGGTGGACCTCCAGCCGGACCTACAAGAACGCCATCGCCAACTCGCTGTACGTCCAGCTCAACGCCGCCCTGCACAACCGGTTGCCCGGTGACACCACCTACGTGCAGCGCGCCCGGAACGGCTGGCAGTGGTTCGAGGGCACCGGGATGATCACCAGCTCGAACCTGGTCAACGACGGCCTCGTCACCTCGACGTGCCGCAACAACGGCCAGACGCCGTGGAGCTACAACCAGGGCGTGCCGCTGGCCGCGCTGACCGAACTGCACCGCGCCACCGGCGACCAGGCGTACCTCACGCGGGCGCGGGCGTTGGCCAACGCCTCGACCACCAGTTCCGCGCTCAACCCGGGTGGGATCGTGTTCGACAACGGCGGCGGCGGTGACGTCCCGTCCTTCAAGGGCGCCTTCGTGCGCGGACTCGGTCAGCTGAACCGGGCGCTGCCGGACCGCCCGTACACCGCCTACCTCACCCGGCAGGCGGACACGGCCCACGCGCGCGACCGGTCCAGCAGCGACTCCTACGACCAGCCGTGGGCCGGGCCGTTCCAGCGCAGCGACGCGGCGCGCCAGCACAGCGCGGTGGACCTGATGAACGCCGCCGGCTGACCGGTTGGCCGGACGACGTCCGGAGCAGTCCCGGGAGCCGTTCACCGGACCGGTGCACCAGCGGTAACCAGGGACGCCATCCGCACGACCGCCGCCGACCGCACTCCGCGACACCGGCCCCCCGCACCCCGGGCGAGCACGGCGGCACGCACGACCTGCGGAGTGATCTTCGCGACCCTCGCTCATGTGGGGTCGGGTTGCGGGACGATCTACAACATGTAGTGTTCCCGCCGTCGATGGTTCCGACGCCCTTCCCGAAGGGCGGAGGAGGCAAGAGGGAACCCGGTGCGAATCCGGGACTGCCCCGCAGCGGTGAGTGGGAACGACCGCCGTCAACGAAGCACTGCGCGTCTCGCGTGGGAAGCGACGGCCAGTAGGTCCGGTCCTTTCGGGGTCGGGTGCCCGCGAGTCCGAAGACCTGCCGTCGGTGCGCGCGCCGGCCGGCGTGCGCGTGTCCGGGGCCTCGTGGGCGGGCCGACGCGGATCGGCGCGCCGTCGTGCGCGCGTCTGCGGCACCTCCCGCGTGCTCCGGGCCGTTCGAGGCTCGCGAGGAGAGGGCTGTGCCGACCACAACCACGAGCACCACCGCGCAGGTGCGGGTGATCCGCCGCGACGGCGGTGCCTCGGCGTTCGACGCCACCAGGATCGCGGTGGCGATGACCAGGGCGTTCCTGGCCGCGGAGGGTGACGCCGCCGCGTCGTCGTCCCGGCTGCACCCCCTGGTGGAAGATCTGACCGCGCAGGTGGGGGCCGCGCTGCTCAAGCACGCCCGTCCCGACACCGCGCTGCACGTTGAACAGATCCAGGACCAGGTCGAACTGGTCCTGATGCGCGGCGGCCACCACAAGGTGGCCCGCGCCTACGTGCTCTACCGCGAGAAGCGGGCCAAGGCGCGCGAAGTCGTGCCCTCAGCGCCGGAGTTCCGCGTCAAGGGCCCGGACGGGGAACTCGTCCCGCTGGACTGGGACCGCGTCGGGGTCGTGGTCGGCGAGGCGTGCGCGGACCTGGCGGACACCTCGCCGGAGGCCGTGCTGGCCGAGGTGCGGCGCACCCTGTACGACGGCATCACGGTCGACGAGCTGTCCGTGGCGCTGGTGATGGCCGCGCGGACGCTGGTGGAGACCGAGCCGAACTACTCCTACGTCGCCGCGCGGCTGCTGCTGGACCGGTTGCGGCGCGAGGCGCTGACCCGCGTCGCCGGCCGCCCGGTGGAGGGCGCCGGCGGGCGGACGTCCTACGTGGACCACTTCCCGGCGTACGTGCGGCTGGGCGTCGAGCTGGACCGCCTCGACCCCGAGCTGGCGAACTTCGACGTCGAGCGCCTGGCCGCCGCGATCCGGCCCGAGCGCGACGCGAAGTTCGACTTCCCCGGGATGCAGACGCTCTACGACCGCTACCTGCTGCACGACCACGGCACCCGTTACGAGCTGCCGCAGGCGTTCTTCATGCGGGTGGCGATGGGCCTGGCCCTGCGCGAGGACGACCGGGAAGCCCGCGCGATCGAGTTCTACGAGCTGCTGTCGAGCTTCGACTTCATGGCCTCGACGCCGACGCTGTTCAACTCCGGCACCACCCGGCCGCAGCTCTCGTCGTGCTTCCTCACCACCGTGGACGACGACCTGGACGGCATCTTCCGGGGTTACCGGAACAACGCGCTGCTGGCGAAGTTCTCCGGCGGCCTGGGCAACGACTGGACCCCGGTGCGCGGCATGGGCGCCCACATCAGGGGCACCAACGGCGAGTCCCAGGGCGTGGTGCCGTTCCTGAAGATCGCCAACGACACGGCGGTGGCGGTCAACCAGGGCGGCAAGCGCAAGGGCGCGGCCTGCGCCTACCTGGAGACCTGGCACGTCGACGTCGAGGAGTTCCTCGACCTGCGCAAGAACACCGGCGACGACCGCCGCCGCACGCACGACATGAACACCGCGAACTGGGTGCCCGACGAGTTCCTGCGCCGCGTCGAGGCCGACGCCGACTGGACGTTGTTCTCCCCCGACGAGGTGCCGGACCTGCACGACCTCTACGGTCGCGCGTTCGCGCGGCGCTACCGCGCCTACGAGGAGGCCGCCGACCGGGGCGAGATGCGGGTGGTCAAGCGGGTGCGCGCGGTGGACCTGTGGCGGCGGATGCTGACCGTGCTGTTCGAGACCGGCCACCCGTGGATCACCTTCAAGGACCCGTGCAACCTGCGCTCGCCGCAGCAGCACGTCGGCGTGGTGCACTCGTCGAACCTGTGCACCGAGATCACCCTGAACACCTCGGCCGACGAGGTCGCGGTGTGCAACCTGGGTTCGGTGAACCTGGCCAACCACGTCACCGCCGCCGGTGTGGACGCGGCCCGGTTGGAGCGCACCGTCACCACGGCCGTGCGCATGTTGGACAACGTGATCGACATCAACTTCTACACGATCCCCGAGGCCCGCCGGTCCAACCTGCGGCACCGCCCGATCGGCCTGGGCCTGATGGGGTTCACCGATGCCCTGTTCGTCCAGCGCCTGGTCCCGGGCTCGCCGGGAGCGGTGGAGTTCGCCGACCGCAGCACGGAGGCGATCAGCTACCACGCCCTGTCCGCCTCGGCCGACCTGGCGCGCGAGCGCGGCAGCTACGAGTCGTTCGAGGGTTCGCTGTGGAGCCGGGGAATCCTGCCCATCGACTCCGTCGCCCTGCTGGCCGAGGCCCGCGACGGCGACCTGGACGTGGACACCTCCACCACGCTGGACTGGGACGCATTGAGGGAGAAGGTGCGCGGCGGGATGCGCAACTCCAACACCACGGCCATCGCCCCCACCGCCACGATCTCCACCATCTGCGGCGTCGGCCAGTCGATCGAGCCGCTGTTCCGCAACCTGTACGTGAAGTCGAACATGTCCGGCGACTTCACCGTCCTCAACCGGCACCTGGTCGCCGACCTCAAGGCGCTCGGCCTGTGGGACGAGGCCATGGTGGCGGACCTGAAGTACTTCGACGGCTCACTGGCCCCGGTCGACCGGGTGCCCGACGAGCTGAAGGCCCTGTACGCCACCGCGTTCGAGGTCTCCTCCGAGTGGCTGGTCGAGGCCGGGTCGCGCCGCCAGAAGTGGCTCGACCAGGCCCAGTCGCTCAACCTCTACCTCGCCGCCCCGAACGGCCGCAAGCTCGACGCGGTGTACCGGCTGGCCTGGCGCAAGGGGCTGAAGACCACCTACTACCTGCGCTCCACGGCGGCGACCAGCGTGGAGAAGTCCACCCTGCGCGGCACCGACGGGAAGCTCAACGCCGTGCAGCCCGTCGCGCCGGCGGCCTGCTCCGTCACCGACCCCGACTGCGAGGCGTGCCAGTGACCACGAACCTGCCCGACACCACCGGCCTCGGCTCGATCGACCGCGACGGCGGTCGCGTCCGGGTCGACGACAAGGCGATGATCAACGCCCGCGCCGACGTCAACCAGCTCCTGCCCCTGAAGTACCACTGGGCGTGGGAGAAGTACCTCGCCGGCTGCGCCAACCACTGGATGCCCACCGAGGTGTCCATGCAGGCCGACATCGCCCTGTGGCGCTCCCCCACCGGCCTCACCGACGACGAGCGCCACACCATCAAGCGCAACCTCGGCTTCTTCGCCACCTCCGAGTCCCTGGTGGCCAACAACGTCGTGCTCGCCGTCTACCGGAACCTCACCAACCCCGAGTGCCGCCAGTACCTGCTGCGCCAGGCGTTCGAGGAGGCCGTGCACACCCACACCTTCCAGTACGTCTGCGAATCCCTCGGCCTGGACGAGGGCGAGCTGTTCAACATGTACCGCGAGGTGCCCTCCATCACCGACAAGGCCGCCTGGGCGCTCCGGTACACCCGGCACCTGGAGGACCCCGCGTTCCGCACCGGCACGCCCGAGACCGACCGGGCGTTCCTGCGCGACCTCATCGCGTTCTACGTCGTGTTCGAGGGCATGTGGTTCTACACCGGCTTCGCGCAGATCCTGTCCTTCGGGCGGCGCAACAAGATGGTCGGCGTCGCCGAGCAGTACCAGTACATCCTGCGCGACGAGTCCATCCACCTGAACTTCGGCATCGACGCGATCAACCAGATCAAGATCGAGAACCCGGGGCTGTGGACCGAGGCGTTCCAGGCCGAGATCCGCACCATGCTCGGCGAGGCGTGCGAGCTGGAGATCGCCTACAGCCGCGACACCATGCCGAACGGCCTGCTCGGGCTCAACGCCGACCAGTGCGAGCAGTACATGCGCTTCATCACCAACCGCCGCTGCGCCCAACTCGGTCTCGCGCCCGTCTTCGGCCCCACCGACAACCCGTTCCCGTGGATGTCGGAGGCCATCGACCTGAAGAAGGAGAAGAACTTCTTCGAGACCCGCGTCACCGAGTACGCCTCGGGTTCCACGCTCGACTGGGACTGAGCCACCGGCCGGGTCGCGTGGTGCGCGACCCGGCCCCTCCCCCGCGCCGGCGCTGATCCACCCGATCGTGTCCCCGGGCGGCGGTTGCCGCCTTCGGGCGCGTCGCCGATCCCGCCTCGCCACGACACGGGCCCGGCGAACTCCGCAATTGCATTCCGCTGCCGGATTGCCACGGTCGAGCACCACCGGTAACCATTTCCTCAGCCCACCGCGTTCCGCAGGAGGCGGAGATGGGTCGCGCAGTCCCGGCGCGCTCGTCCCCGTCGAGGCCGAACCGCACCGCACCGGCGGTGGTGGCCGGCCGCGGCAGGGGGCGACGCCGCGAAGCCCGCCGGTCCGCGTCGACCGCACGACGCACCTCCTCCTCCGGGACCGCCGGCGGGCGCGTACCGGTGAAGAGTCGAAGCGAGGACAAAGGAGTCCGCTCGAATGAAGTCACCCCTGTTACCCCGGCTCGGCCGGGCTGTCGCCGCGTCGTTCGCGGTCGCCGCGACCACCCTCACCCTCACCGGCGGCGCGGGCGCCGACCCCGCCGCGGCGTCGGTGGCGTTCAAGGCCGAGCACACCGACCGCTGCCTGAGCAGCCACACCGCGGGCCAACTGGCCTGGCGCAACGCGCAGCCGGACCCGTCGCCCTCGCCGGTCACCGCGGTCAAGGTCACCGGCGAGGTGGCGCTGCGCGACACCACCCCCTGCGCCCCGCCCACCCGCACCGTCGCGGTGGCCGTGTTCACCGCCTACCACGGCCGCACCGTGGTCGACACCGAACGCCAGAGCACCACCGGCGCGTCCAAGTTCGAGTTCGTGCTCACCGTCCCGCTCGTCCCGACCCCGACCCCGGTGCCCATCGACCGCGTCACCGTCCAGGTCTGCCACACCGCCATCACCCCCGTCCCCGAACCAGGCCCCCTCACCTGCGGCGACATCTCCACCTACCTGATCTGACCCGCCCCCGGCGGTGGTGGCGGGTGGTCCGCCCCGCCACCACCGCCGGGGTGCGCGCCGACCGCGGCCCGGACGCGTCGGGCCCGGACGACTCTGGTGAGACCGGTCACCTCGGCGCGGACCGCGGGTGGTTCGTTGCCACAATCCGGACGACCACAGGCGACGGCGGACGAGGAAGCCGGTGACATTCCGGCACGGTCCCGCCACTGTGACCGGGGAGCAGATCCCGCCGCGGCCACCGCCCCACCCGGGGTGGGAAGGCCGGGACGAGCGTCGATCCGGGAGTCAGGAGACTCACGCCGTCGCCTCCTCACCCACCGGGGCGGATCTCCCCGAGAGAGGGCGGCTCCACCATGCGCCTGACGTCGTCAAAACCACCACTGCCCATCGCGCGGGCGGTGGACCGTGCCTGAGGACCGCCCGCGCGTCACCGTCTGCCGGGGGTGCTGCTGCGGCACCACCCGCAAGCACCCGCAGGTCGACCACGACGGGCAGGTGCGCGTGCTGCGCGAAGCGCTCGACGGCACCGCCGAGGTCCGCCTGTCCGACTGCCTCGACGCCTGCGCGCACTCCAACCTGCTGGTCGTCCACCCCTCGCCCGCCGCCCGCGCCGCCGGCGCCAAACCCCTGTGGCTGGGGCGGGTCCTCGACGACAGGGCACTGCGCGAGGTGATCGACTGGATCAGCGGCGGCGGCCCCGGTGTCGCGCCACCACCGGCCTCGCTCCGGGACAGGGTGGTGACACCGCCGAACGCGCGCACCCCACCGCGCACGACCTGAACGACGACACCGGGGTGGGGCGGTGGTGTCCGCCGCCCCACCCGGCGGCATCAGCTGGTCGGGCAGGGGGCGCCGGGACGGGTCAGGGTGACCCTCGCGTGGCTGATCACGAGTTCGGTGCCGGTGAGCAGGCGGACGCGCAGGGCGTTGACGGCGATGCCGGCGCCACCCGCCAGGGACCGCTGCTCGTTGACCACGACCGTGGCGACGAGCGGGATGGTGATGGTCAGGTCGACCGCGGGGTTGACCACGGGCACGCCGTTGACGCGCAGGTTGACCAGCTCGACGCCGCCCGCGGTGGTGACCGCGCCGGTGGCGTCCTCGTCGGCGGCGGCCCTGGCGCGGATCTCGTCGGCGGTGACCAGGCCGCCCAGCAGGGAGACGCCGGCGGTGCGGGCGTGCGCGGTGGCGGTGCGCTCGCCGTCGCCGTCGACCACGCCGCGCGCCTCGGTGTCGACGACGCCCAGCGAGCCGATCCCCGGCAGGCCCGCGCCGAGCAGCTGGTCCACGTCGAGGCCGGGCTGGGTGGTGCAGCTCAGGTCGGACGGCGCGAGGGGGCCGACGCCGACCAGCGGTGCGGTCAGCCTGCCGCCGTGGGCGTGGGCGTCGAACACCAGCACCGGCGGGGTGAAGCGCACCGAGGCGCACCCCGGCGCGTTGAGGCCGACCCGGGCGGTGACGTCGGCGGCGCAGGTGGTGTAGGTGCCGGCGCGGGCGGCGGTGACCGGAACGGAGATCGTGCACGAGACCTGACCGGTGGCCAGGCCGCCGGTGGCGGTGACCGCGCCGGCCGCGGTGGAGGTGGTGGCGTCGGCGCAGTCGGTGGTGGGCTGGGCGGTGGCGGTCAGGCCCGTCGGCAGGTCGGCGGTGAACGCCCACCCGTCCTTGACCGCCAGCTCGGCGGTGTTGGTGACGGTGAGGACCAGGGTGGACGTCTGCCCGACCTCGACCGGGGAGGGGCCGTAGGCGACGTCCAGCTGCGGGGTGACGTCGAGGACGCGGACGTTGTCGAACGCGGCGTCGTTGCCGGTGCCGCTGGCCTGGGCGTTGACCAGCCGCACCCCCACCGACGAGCCGCCGAACAGCACGGGCCGGTCGCTGGTGTAGGTGCCCACGGCGGTGCCGCCGATGACGGTCGAGGGGTTGGCGCAGGGCTCGATCGGGGTGGTGAAGGTGGGGATCGCGGTGGCCCCGTCGACCAGGTAGAACTCGAACAGCGCGTGGTTGGCGAAGCAGTTCCGCTCGGCCGCGTCCACCGAGAAGGTCAGGAACCGGTCGGGCGCCGCCAGCGGGATGGGCTGCTCCGTGGCCAACTGCACCTTGCCCGCGCCCGGGTTGCCCGCGGTGTAGGCGGTGACGGCGTGGTTGGCGCCCGGGTCGCCGCCCGCCCACTGCCCCAGGGCTCCGGCCATGGTCCGGACCGCCTGCCAGTCGCCGCTGCCGCAACCGCTGCCGGGTGGTGGCGTGGTGGACTGCTGGAGCGAGGCGAGCCAGCCGTTGCAGGCGGTCAGCCAGGCGGGGTCGGCGTCGTAGGTCTGGTTGACCGGGGGTAAGCCGGTGTAGGCGGTGAGCAGGGCGGGCGTGGTGCCCTGACCGTTCTCGAAGTCCTCCGCGAACACCACCACCGGCGCCTGCGGCACACCGGGCTCCGCCGTCGCGGTGACGGGGTGGACGGCGGCGAGGGCAACCGACAACGGCACGGCCGTCAGTGCCGCGGTGATGGCCGGCAGCAGCCTGCGCCGGTGGTGGGTGGGTGATGAGGTGGTCACCGATGAACTCCCTTGGTCGGGGCGGAACGTCGAGCACCGGTTCCGTCGTTGCCGTACGGGAGTGCATTAGCGCGGGGAGTGGGTCGGCACCCACTTGGCCGCGTGTGCTCACCTGATCGCCCCAGGTTCGGTGTGGGTCGACCACCTGGGTGACCGCTGTTGGGCTTGGGGCCCTGGTGCGGTCGGAGGTCGCCGGTGGTGTGGGCTTCGCGGACGGACTCGTCATCAGGTCCTCCCGGCACCTCTCACCACCGATATCCGGAACCGGAGTGAACCGAATCAAAAAGCGCACCCAAGCCTGTAAGTGCCCGTTTCCGAGCTTGCGCAGGTGAAGGGGCCTTTGGTGCACAGACGGGGAACTCCTGGTAGATCGGACGTTG